>DASTWH010000375.1:0-7530 GCA_035758735.1 Gaiellaceae bacterium | reverse complement strand
CGTGACGACGTGCTCCCGCCCCAGCACCGCGCGCAGCTCGTCGACGAAAGTGCGCGAGAGAGGCACGCGGCCACTATAGGGTTGCCCCGTGCTGCCGATCGAGCGTCCGGGGAAGATCGTCTGCGTCGGCCTGAACTACCGCGACCACGCGGAGGAGCAGGGTGCCGAACTCCCGCAGGCGCCGCTCCTCTTCGCCAAGTGGACGACCTCGCTCATCGGGCCTGGCGAGCCGATCGTGATCCCGCCGATCGTCGCGAAGGCCGACTACGAGGCGGAGCTCGGCGTCGTCATCGGCGAGCGCGTCAAGAGCGTGTCGAAGGAGAACGCCTTCGAGGCGGTGGGCGGCTATCTCTGCGCGAACGACGTGAGTGCTCGAGACCTCCAGTTCGGCGACGGGCAGTGGACGCGCGGGAAGTCGCCCGACACGTTCTGCCCGGTCGGCCTGATGACTCCGCGCGACGAGATCTCGGATCCGCACGCGCTCGGCATCCGCGCGATCGTGAGCGGCGAGGTGCTCCAGGACTCGACGACGGCGAACCTCATCTTCGGGATCGACGAGGTCATCGCGTACGCATCGCAGACGACAACGCTCGAGCCGGGTGACCTCATCCTCACGGGCACGCCCGCGGGAGTCGGGGTCTTCCGCGACCCGCAGCGGCTCCTGCAGCCGGGGGACGAGGTGACGATCGAGATCGACGGCCTCGCATCGCTCACGAACCCCGTCGTCGCAGGTTGACGCCGTGAAGCTCGGGCTCCTCACCGCGCCGTTCCCGCGCCGCTCGCTGAAGAACGTCGCCGAGTGGGCTGCGGGTGAGGGATTCGAGATGCTCGAGGTCGCGTGCTGGCCGGCTGCCGGAGGCGAGCGGCGTCGGTACGCGGGGACCTCTCACATCGACGTCTCGCGCCTCGACGTCGGGGCCGTGCGCGACGTCCTCGACCGCAACGGGCTCGAGATCTCGTCGCTCGCCTACTACCCGAACAACCTCCATCCCGATCCGGCCGAGCGCCGTGCTGCGAATACGCACCTGCGAAAGGTCATCGACGCGGCTGCGAAGCTCGACGTCGGCATCGTCGGCACGTTCGTCGGGCGCGACCAGACGAAGAACGTGCCCGACAACTTCCGCGAGTTCCGCAAGGTCTGGCCGCGCCTCGTCGACTACGCCGAGTCGCGCGGCGTGAGGATTGCGATCGAGAACTGCCCGATGATCTTCAGCCTGGACGAGTGGCCCGGCGGCACGAACCTCGCCTCGTCACCGGCGGTATGGGACGAGATGTTCTCGATCGTCGACAGCGACAGCTTCGGACTGAACCTCGATCCGTCACACCTCGTCTGGCTGATGATCGACTACGAGCGCGTCGTCCGGGACTACGCGGCGAAGCTCTTCCACGTCCACGCGAAGGACATGGAGATCGACCGCGACGGGCTCTACCGCAACGGAACCGGCTCGCTCGGCATCGGCTGGCAGGTGCCGCGCCTTCCTGGCCTCGGGGAGGTGCGCTGGGACAGGTTCGTCTCGGCGCTCTACCGCGAGGGGTACGACTTCGTCGTCTCGATCGAGCACGAGGACCGCGCCTTCGAGGGCACCGAGGAGCTCGTCAAGCGCGGCTTCCTCATCGCCCGCGACGCGCTGCGGCCGCTGATGCACTGACGTGGACGAGGTGAGGCAGGGGGTCTGGCACTGGCAGGCGCCCCACCCCGACTGGAAACCCGGTGAGGACTGGGGCGAGCTCGTCTCGTCGTATGCGATCGAGGACGACAGGCGGCTCCTGCTGTTCGACCCGCTCGCCCTTCCGGGTGAGCTCGAAGATCGCGCCGCCCTCAGGGAGACGACGATCGTCCTGACGTGCCCATGGCACCGCCGCGACGCCGTCGGCATTGCGGACCGGCTCAGCGCCACGCTCTACGTGCCGCCTCCGGACGAGGGCGATCCCGATGCGGTCCCGGGCATCGTGTTCCGTGCGGGCGACCGGCTCCCCGTCGGCGTCGAGGCGTTCGCGGGCTTCGAGCCGAACGACCTCGTGCTCTGGGTCGAGAGCCATCGCGTCGCCGTCGCCGGCGACACGCTCGTCGACCGGGGCTCGGGGCTCGAGCTGCCGGGCGACTGGCTGCGCGAGGGCGTGGCGGTCGAGGAGATCCAGGAGGGTCTGCGTCCCCTCCTCGAGCTGCCGGTCGAGTACGTGCTCGCGACCCACGGAGGCCCGTTCGACCGGGACGCGCTCGAGAGCGCTCTCGCAGAGCTCTAGCTAGCTGACGTCGTCCAGGAAGGTGAGCACGCGCTTCGTCAGCAGCGCAGTCGCCTCGGCGTCGTACGACGGCAGGCTCGAGTCGGCGAAGTAGTGCTGGTCGCCCGGGTAGAGGAAGAGCTCGGCATCCTCGGTCGACTCGACGATCTCGCGCGCGGCGTCGACGTCGCCCTCGCCGACGAAGAACGGGTCGGCGTCGGCGCCGTGGATCTGCACCGGTACGCCCGCGGGCCAGGACTCGCCGAACTCCGACATGGGAACGCACGAGTAGAAGAGCAGCGCTCCCTTGGCACCGGGGCGCGTCTGGGCGAGCTTCTGCGCCGGCACGACCCCCAGCGAGAAGCCCGCGTACACGAGCTCGTCGGACAGCTCGCTGGCGGCCTTGTCTCCGCGGCCGAGGACCTCTCCGAAGCCGAGCTCGCCGACGTAGGCGAGGCCGTCGTCGATGCTGTCGAAGGTGCGTCCGTCGAGCAGGTTCGGCGTGTGGACCGTGTGACCGGCCTGCCGCAGCTCGTCCGCGAATGCGAAGAAACCCGGCGTCTGACCCATCACGTGGTGGAAGAGCAGTACCTCGGCCACGAGACGGGTTCTAGCAGCTCAGGCGAAGTCCACGCGCATCACGACCCGGCGGATCGTCGGCCTCACGACCTCGCTGAATCCCGCCGCCTCGAACATGCTGCGGTTCCCGACGTGGAGCTCGCCCCAGCTCACGTCCTGCCCTGGCTTCGTGAGCATCGGGTAGCCCTCGAGCGCTCGAGCTCCGCGTTCGCGCGCGAAGTCGACGGCGGCGCGTGCGAGCGCACCGGCGATCCCTCGACGGCGGAAGCCGGGGCGAGTGACGAAGCACGTCACGGCCCAGACGGTCGCGTCCGTCTTGTCCTCCGATCGACCCTCCCACGGCACACGGTTGTTACGCAGGAGGCGTGCGTGCGCGCTGCGCGGCTCGACCGCACACCAGCCCACGGGCTCACCGTCGAGGTAGGCGACGAGCCCGCACGTCGTCGTCGCTTCCGGATGGCCGCACTGCGTCTGGGCTCGGAGCCGGGATCCGAGCTGCGTTGCCCCGACCGAAGCCCACGACTCTCCGGGCGACATCTTGAAGCGCTGACACTGGCACCTGCGCGGATCCCCGCGCGTGCCGAACACCGCCTGGATGTCCTGCCAGGTCGCCTCGTTGGCCGGGACGATCGTGAGGCTGTCGGCCACTTCGGCGGCGCGCGACATCGACAACGGCTCGACCAGCGCGTGCTCGAACGCCGCCCGACCGGTCGAGACGCCGTGCCTCGGAAGGCCGGGCTCCAGCACGCTTCGATCCTAGTCGAGCAGTCGATCCAGACCACGGGTGAGACCGACGCGACCCACGACCGCGCGGATCGCGAGCAACGTCCCGGCGACGTACGGCGTCGGCGTCTCGCCTGCGTCGTGGCGAATCGAGAGGCGCTCTCCCTCGGAGGCGAAGACGACCTCCGTCGAGACGACGAAGCTCGGAAGCCTGACCGAGTGCACCTGGGTTCCCGCGACGGTGGCGCCACGCGTCCCGGCTGGCCCGACGACGTCCCCGATCGGGACGCCGATCTCCGGTGGACGCACCCCGCCGAGCCGCTCGGCGAGCTCGCGTGCCGTGCCGCTCGGCGCGTCGGCCTTGCCTGCGCTCGCGAAGTCGATGACCTCCCACGCACCGAGGTGTCGCGCTGCATCGGCCGCTGCGCGGAGCAGCATCGCTGCGGTGAGCGAGAAATTCCCGGCGGCGACGACGCCGACCTCGCGCTCACGGGCGGCCGCGTCGATCTCCTCGTAGTCGCCGGCCGAGAGCCCGCTCGAGCCGACCACGACATTCACGTCACGCTCGATCGCGGCCAGGACGTTGTCCTTGACGGCCGTCGCATGCGTGTAGTCGACGAGCACGTCCGCCGCGATCGCGTCCAGCGCCTCGCCCACGGACGAATAGCTCTCAGGATCGGATCGGGACACGCCGCCGACGAGCTCGAGGTCGGCGGCCCGTTCGACGGCCTCCGCAACCGGACGCCCCGTCCACCCGGTGACACCGGCGACGCACACACGAATCACGGGCTGCTCCGGCACGACAGCGACGATAGTAGGGCGGTCCTCGGCCTCGTGGGCGTAGTAGCCTCGACGGGCATGGTGGAGATGGTTGCCGCACTGGCGATTGCTCCGTGGTCGCAGCCCCTTCGCTTCCGTCCCGTGCCGGGATGGCACACGGGGGCGAGTGGGACGTTCAGCTCCTCGTACGGGCCCGCGCCTGGTGTCGCGTCGCCGAAGGAGTCGACTGCATGGGCGGCGCGGGGCGTGCGCTATGTGGACCGGCGCAGCGCGGACCCTCCGGATGCGACGCTGTCGCGGCTTGCCCCGCGCGCCGTCCTCGTCTTCGCCACGATCTACGAGTCGGGGCGCAGAGGGGGCAAGCAGATCCGGCTGCGACTCGCCCGAGCCCATCGACACGCCTGCTGTGACGGCACGTATGTGGCCGGCGGCATGTACGCACTGAGGGGCGTCGGCCCCGCAGCGAGCTACTCGGTGATCGTCCGCGTCTACTTCGGCTCGCCGCCGACGCGTGCGATGCGCGCCGATGCCCAGCGCGCCATCGACCACCTCGAGCTTCCGCGACCACGCGCGTGAAGGTCACGGCCGAGGCGGCGCGGCGCTTCCTCGTCGCGCGCCATGCACTCTCACCGGCACGGTCGCTGGACGCCGGGACGGACGGTGTGCTCGAAGTCTTTCGCCGCCTCGGCTCGATCCAGTTCGACCCGATCGCGGTCGCCGGGCGCACACACGACCTCGTCCTGCACGCGAGGGTCGCCGACTACGACCCCGCGTGGTGTGACGCCCTGTACGAGCGCCGCGAGATCTTCGAGGCGTACAACAAGGGCCTTTCGTTCGTTCTCGTCGGCGACTATCCCTGGTACCGCGGAAGACTGAGTCAGCGCTGGGCGGAAGCGCTCGCGGAGCATGCCGACGTGGCCAAGCAGGTGCTCGAGCGGATCCGCGCCCAAGGGCCGATGTCGTCGCTCGACTTCGAGCGTGCGAAGGGAGAGTCGACCGACTGGTTCGGGCTGCCGAGAAATACCGTCGGCGTCGTGCTCGAGGCGTTCTCCTTGACCGGCGTGCTCGGCCTCGCGTACCGGGAGGGCAACCGCCGGTACTACGACCTCCTCGAGCGCCTGCTGCCGGCCGAGATCCTCGCTCGCGACGTCCCGATCGTGGAGCAGTTCCGCCACCGGCTCCTCTCGCGGTTCCAGGCTCACGGCCTCCTCGGCGTCGCGGGAAGAGGCGACGTCTTCAGCGGAATCGGCCCGGCCAAGCCCGACCCCCGGGTTCCGGGGTATCCGGGGAGGACGGCCCTGCGCGAGGAGCTGATCGCGGACGGCGCGATCGTCCCCGTCGACGTCGAGGGAGTGCGCGGGAAGCGGTTCGTGCTGGCCGAGGAGGTGGGGCTGCTCGAGAAACCGCCGGAGGCGCCGACCTCGGTGGCTTTCTTGCCACCGTTCGACGCGCTGGTGTGGGATCGCCCGCTCCTCGCGTCGCTGTTCGGCTTCGACTACGTCTGGGAGCTTTTCTTCCCGCCGGAGAAGCGGCGGTGGGGCTGGTACGTGCTCCCGATGGTCTTCCGCGACGGCTTCGTCGGGCGGATCGAGCCGCGGATCGACCGGGAGGCCGGCCGCGTGGAGGTTCTCGACCTGTGGTGGGAGGACGGGTTCGCGCCGCGAGGGGCGGAGGGCTTCGTCGACGCGATGCGCGATGCGCTCCGCGCCTACCTGCGCTTCGCCGGCGCGGCGCGCCTCGAATGGGCGGCGCATCTGACGGCGGAGAAGCGGCTGTTCTCCACGCGCCCCTAGCCGCTCCTCGGGCCCGGGCGATGAGTTCGCACGTGTCAGCCGGTCAGATCGAGGGAACCAGGATGAGAGGAGGCGGCATGGGCAACGTGGTGATCGACATGAGCATGTCGTTGGACGGCTACATCGCCGCTCCCAACGACACGCCCGAGCAGGGTCTCGGAGAGGACGGGATGCGGCTGCACAACTGGGCTTTCGACGACCCGTCGGTATTCGACGAGGTGTACGGCAACCTGATCGAGGAGACCGGCGCGGTGATCATGGGCCGGCGCAGCTACGACAACTCGATCGAGGCGTGGGGCGGCAAGGGCCCGCTCGGCGAGGTGCCCTGCTTCGTCGTCACCCACCGGCCCGTGACGGGCGCCGACCCGCTCTTCACGTTCGTGACCGACGGGATCGAGGCGGCCCTGGGACGGGCGCGGGAAGCGGCGGGCGACAAGCGGATCGGGCTCATGGGCGCCGACATCGACCAGCAGTTCCTCGCCGCGGGGCTCGTGGACGAGATCAGGATCCACCTCGTCGACGTCCTGCTCGGAGGCGGACGTCGGCTGTTCGACACGCTTCCGCAGCGGGTCGAGCTCGAGCAGACCGGGCTCGGCCAGACGGGCGGGATCGCGCACATCGAGTACCGCGTGATTCGCTAGGCGCTCCTCGGTCCTCCCACGAGCGAGACGGGGTGCGGCGATCCCACCCCGTCTCGTCGCTGCGGTAGGTCAGGCCGTGATCTTCGCGAGCACGGCGTCGATGCGCGCGAAGCCCTGCTTCGCGCCTTCCTCGACGCCGTAGTTCATCGTCGTGTCGCGCTCCTCGGTCGTCTCGAAACGCATCGTCTGGACGAGCTTCGTCTGCTCGCCGAGATCCTCGAACTCGAGTGTCTGCAGGTGGTTCTGGAACGTCTGCACGAGGCGCTCAGGCGGCTCGACCTCGCGGTACTCGCCCTCGACGACGCCGTAGGCGGTGCGGAATCGCCAGGTGCCGCCCGGGCGGACGTCCATCTCCTCGACCACGGTGCCGTCGCCCCACCAGTCGGGGATGAGCGCCGGATCCGTCCAGACGGAGTACACGTGCGTGCGTGGTGCGTCGAAGAGCCGCTCGACGCGGATCTCGAGCTCGTTCGGGGTCGTGACGGTAGTGCTCATGGTGCTCCTTTCGTTCGTTCGACAACGTGTGCGAAACGGTCGAGCCGCTGGAGCCACGTGCTGATGCCCTCGAAGGCGTACGGCACGAGCGTGCACCTGCGTGCGCGGCCGATCTTCTCGGTCGTGACGAGTTCCGCTTCCTCGAGCAGCCGGATGTGCTTCTTCATCCCGGTCAGCGACATCCCGAAGGGCTGGGCGAGCTCGCTGATCGTCGCGCTCCCGGAGCCGAGCCGCTCGAGGACGGCGCGCCGGTTCGGGTCGGCGAGGGCGGCGAACGCACGATCGACGGTCGGTGA
>DASTWH010000363.1:0-3957 GCA_035758735.1 Gaiellaceae bacterium | reverse complement strand
GGTCGTGCCGGCCGGCACGTCGAGGTCGAAGTCGTGGAGGACGTCCGGCAGCTCGCCGTAGCCGAACCGGACGTGCTCGAAGCGAACGTGCCCCTCGACGCGGTCGAGCGGGTGGGCGTCCGAGGCGTCGACGATGTCGGGCTCCTCGTCGAGGACGGCCGTGATCCGGTCGAGCGCGGCCGTCGCCGAGAGGAACGTGTTGTAGAGCTGGGAGAGCTGCTGTACCGGATCGAAGAAGTTCGCGAGGTAGAGGAGGAACGCGACGAGTGTCCCGGCCGTCATGTCGCCTTCCACCACGAGCCAGCCGCCGAAGCCGAGCACGATCGCCGTCGCGAGGGCCGAGAGGATGTCGACGGCCGGGAAGTAGATGCCGTTCAGGACGACGGTCTCGTAGTTGGCCTCGCGGTAGCGCTGATTGACACCGCGGAAGGTCGTCTGGCTCGTCGGCTCGCGGGTGAACGACTGGACGACGCGCATCCCGGAGATGTCCTCGGCGAGCGTCGCCGTCACGAGCCCGAGCCGCTCGCGGACGCGGCGGTAGGCGTGGTTCGAGCGCGAGCGGAACCACGCGGTGGCCAAGCCCATCAGCGGGAGGATCACGAGCGTCGCGAGCGCGAGGCGCCAGTCGAGGAAGAAGAGGAAGATCACGGTGCCGGCGAGCACCAGCGTGTTCTGGACGAGGCTCGAGACGCCGTCGGTGACGAGGAGGTCGAGCGCCTCGACGTCGTTCGTGATCCTGCTGACGATCGCGCCCGTGCGGTTGCGCTCGTAGTAGCCGAGCGAGAGTCGCTGGAGGTGCTCGAAGAGCTCGATCCTGAGGTCGGCGAGACCGCGTTCCCCGACCCAGCCGGTGAAGTAGGTCTGGGCCGCCGAGAGCCCGAACACCGCGAAGGCGGTGACGAGGAACGCGACGACGACGAGGGTGATCGTCTCCATGGATCCGGCGTCGATGCCGTTGTCGATCGCAGCTCGGGCGAGTAGCGGGGGCAGCAGCGCGACGGCGGTGAAGGCGACGAGGGTCGCGACCGCCAGGATCGCCCGCCCCCGGTAGGGGCGCGCGAGGCGGAGGAGCGTCCGCAAGCGTCGGTGCGTCTTGCGCCAGGACCAGTCGTCCACGCGCGCACCGCGCTCGTCCGTGAGGTGGGTCGAATACTGCCAGACCTTCATCCGGCCACCACCTGCTGCAGGAGGCCGTGCTCGTGGATCTCGCGGAAGACGGGGCTCGTCTCGAGCAGCTCGGCCTGCGTGCCCCGGGCGGTGATGCGACCGTGGTCGAGGACCACGACCTCGTCGGCGAGCGCGATCGTCGACAGGCGGTGGGCGATGATGATCGTGGTCCGCCCGCGCATCACCTCGAGCAGGCCCGCGCGGATCTTCGCCTCGGTCGTGGCGTCGACCGACGCGGTCGCGTCGTCGAGTACGAGGATCCGCGGGTCGATGAGCAGTGCCCGCGCGATCGCGATGCGCTGCCGCTGACCGCCGGACAGCGTGATGCCGCGCTCGCCCACGACGGTGTCGTACCCGTGCGGAAGCTCTTCGATGAAGTCGTGCGCCTGTGCAGCACGCGCGGCAGCCTCGACGGCGTCGTGCGGTGCATCCGGCATGCCGAGCGCGATGTTGTCGCGAACCGACGCCGAGAAGAGGAACGGATCCTGGGAGATGACGCCGATCTCACTGCGCAGCGACCGACGCACGAGACGCCGGACGTCCACCCCGTCCACGAGCACACGACCGTGGGTCGTGTCGTAGAAGCGGGGCACGAGCGCTGCGAGCGTCGTCTTGCCCGACCCGGTCGGCCCGATCAGCGCAACGGTGTGGCCGGCCGCAATCCGGAGATCGACGTCCTCCAAAACGGGGCGCTCCGGGTCGTAGCCGAACGAGACGTCCTCGAAGACGACCTCCCCGGGGCCTGCGGGCATCGGCGTCGGATCCGTTGCGTCCGCGACCTCTTCGGGCTCGTCGAGGATCTCGAAGATCCGCTCTCCCGCGGCGACCGCGCGCTGAGCCTGGCCGATCCACATGCCGAGCATTCGCAGCGGCATGACGAGCATGGCGAGAAGGAGGTAGAAGGCCGAGAACGATCCGAGCGTCATCGAGCCGTTGATGACCATTCGCCCGCCGACGAGGAGCACGAGAGCCTGGGCGATGAACGGCAGGAACGTCAGGAGCGGCACGTAGACGGCGCGCTGCCGGTTGGCTGCGAGCGTCTTCGCGAAGACCGTGTCCGCGGCGTGGCCGAACCGCTCGGCACGCCGGTCCTCCTGCGCGAACGACTTGACCACGTGCACGCCGCTGATCGACTCCTCGGCAACGGTTGCGACCTCACCGAGCGACTGCTGGACGTCTCGCAGCACCGGGTGCGAGACCCTGCTGTACCGGAACGCAGTCAGCACGATGACCGGGGTGATCGCGAGCGCGACGAGTGCCAGTTCCCAGCTGTAGACGAAGAGGACGACCGTGACGACGACGATCGTCACGACGTGCTGCGCGAAGAAGATGAGGCCGTAGCCGAGAAAGAACCGCACGGACTGGAGGTCCATGGTCGCCCGTGACATCAGCTGACCGGTCTGACTGCGGTCGTAGAACCCGAACGACAGCCGGAGGAAGTGCGAATAGAGCTCGTCGCGCAGGTCGTACTCGACACCGAGCGCCTGCCGGCCGGAGATGATGCGGCGCCCGTACGTCAGCGCGCCCCGCACGAGCCCGAGCAGGACGATCACCCCCGCGAACGCCAGCAGCGTGCGAGTGTGAGGATCGTCCTCGATCTCGTTGATCACCGCGCCGGTGAGGACCAGGACGAGAATCGCGGCCACCTGCGCCGCGATCGCGAGGACCGTGGAGACGATCAGCGAGGTGCGGTACGGGCGCAGGAAGCCGAGAAGGCGCACGAACGTGCGCCGTCCGCTCCTCGCGGTGCTTCGAGACTCGGCGCCCGACACGGCTTCGTAGGGTACGGATCGTGCTCGCGGCTGTGCCCAACGTCTCCGAAGGCGGGAGCGCGGACGTCGTGTCGGCGATCGGGCGCGCGTTCTCGACCGCGGCCGAGGTGCTCGACGTCCACTCGGACCCGGATCACCATCGTTCGGTCTTCACCCTCGTCGCCGACGAGCGTGCCCTCGTCGATGGCCTCCTCACGGGGATCGCGGCTGCGGTCGAGCTGATCGACCTTCGCGAGCACATCGGTGTGCACCCTCGCGTCGGCGTCGCCGACGTCGTCCCTCTCGTTCCGCTCGTGCCCGCGGAGATGGAGACTGCTGCACGAGCAGCACGAACCGCGGCCGAGCGAATCGGTGGGGAGCTCGGACTGCCCGTCTTTCTCTACGGCGAGGTCGGGGAGGGCCGACGCCCCGTGTACTTCCGGCGCGGTGGGCTCGACGAGCTGCGCGCCCGGGTCGCGCGCGGCGAGCTCGTCCCGGACGCAGGTCCGCACGAGATCGGCCCTCGCTCCGGAGCCGTGCTCGTGGGTGCCCGCCACGTGCTCATCGCGTACAACCTCGAGCTCGCGACCCGCGACGTCGCCGTCGCGCACGCGGTCGCCGTGGCCGTGCGCGAGACGAGCGGAGGCATGGCCGGCGTACAGGCGATCGGCCTCGACCTTCCGGGGTCGGGCCGCGTGCAGGTGAGCATGAACGTCATCGACGTCGACGCAGCCCCTCTGCACGAGGTCGTCGAGCGGGTGCGCGCGGAGTCGCGCGATCGCGGCGTCGAGGTCGCCGGCGGCGAGCTCGTCGGGCTCGTCCCCGAGCGCGTGGTCGAGGCCGCGAAGGTCGCCGGGGTGGAGCTGCCGGGCGTCGACGAGTCCCGTGTGCTCGAGGACGTACTGGCTTCTAGACTCGCGGAGTGACCCGCGCGATCGTCCTGACGGGGGAGGATCTCACCCTCGCGGAGGTCTGGGAGGTCGCCGTGCACGGCGCCGCGGCCGAGCTCGGCGATCCGGCGCGGGAGCAGATGGCGGCG
>DASTWH010000284.1:0-4652 GCA_035758735.1 Gaiellaceae bacterium | reverse complement strand
GAGGTGTTCTTGACGATCGAGATGTAGGTGTTGATCGACGACGGCAGCGAGATGCGGCCGCCGATCGGGAGCGTCACGTTGAGGAACGTCCCGATCGAGCCGAAGCCCAGCGCGTAGGCGGCCTCGCGGTACCGCGTCGGCACCGCCTCGAAGCCCGCGCGGAAGTTCTCGGTGTTGAACGCGCCGCCCCACAGCATCACCGCGAGCCAGGCGGCCGTGAAGGCGTTCAGCCGGATCCCCGCCTGCGGCAGGGCGAAGTAGAGCATGAAGATCTGGACGAGGATCGGCGTGTTCCGGATGATCTCGACGTAGACGGCCGCGAGCTGGCTGACGACGGGGATGCGGTACGCCCGTGCCGCGCCGAGCACGATCCCGATCACGAAGGCCCCCGCGATCGCGATCAGGGAGACCTTGAGCGTGTTGACGAACGCGTCGAGGAGCTCGCGCCAGTTCTCCGACACGAACGCCCAGAGGTCGTAGGTGACGAGCAGCATGGAAGCGTGCGGGAGGCGGCCGCTCCCCGGCGGCCGCCTCCCGCGAAGGCCTCGTCAGGCTACGGGCACACCGTGTCGAGGCTCGGCAGGCTCGGCGACCGGTACGTGAAGTTCTGGTTCGGCCGCAGACTGTTCTTCAGGAACGCCGGCACGAAGCGCGGCGCGATGTTGTTCCGGATGATCGGCACGAACAGGTCCTTCTGCTTCATGAGGTTGAGGCGAGCGTCGACCCAGCGCTTGAGCTCGACGTTGCCCTGCTTGATGCCGATGCCGTACGGCTGCTCGAGAAACACGTCGTCGATCATCTTCGACGACGGGTCCGTCGCCGCGATGAGCGCCAGCGACGTGTCGTCGAACATGACGGCGTCCGCGCGACCCTGGTTGAACGCCAGCACGGCGTTGGTGACGCTGTCGAGGACGACGACCTGTGTCTGGGGGAAGCACCGCTTCATCCAGCGGTCGTAGATCGAGCCGCTCGTCGTCGCCACGCGCTTGCCGCTGAGGTCGGCGAGGCGCGTGATCGGCGAGGTGTTCTTCACCAGGACTCGCCCGGAGGCGTTGTAGTACGCCCGCGAGAAGTCGATCCGCGTGTCGCGGTCGGCCGTGTACGTGAACGTCGAGATGACCATGTCGACGCGGTTCGTCGTCAGCAACGGCTCCCGCACGGCCGTCGGGGCGCACACGATCGTGAGCCTCTGGGCCGTCCCGAACGCATAGCGGGCGAACTGCCGTGCGATCTCGACGTCGACGCCGGCATTCTTCCCCCGCACGTCGATGTAGCCGAACGGAGGCGTGTCGCACTTCGCGCCCACGATCAGGCGCTTGCGCGTCGCGATCTCCGCCGGCAGCTTCGGCAGGGCCGGCGCCTTGGCGACGGCCCGCGTCGTCGCGGTCGACGCGGTCGGCTGGGCGGAGCCCATCGCCGCGACCACGAATGCGACGACGGCGACCCCCGCCGTTGCCAGGATGACCTTCCTCATTCGTCCTCTCCTTCCGCCTCGGTGATTGTCAGGTCCTCGAGTGAATGGGTGAGCTGGAGGGAGCGGCGCAGGAACCGCCGCGTGCGCTCCTCGCGCGGGCTGTCGAGCACGTCGGCCGGCCGGCCCTGCTCGACGATCTTGCCGTCGTCCATGAAGATGACGCGGTCGCCGACCTCGCGCGCGAACTGCATCTCGTGCGTGACGACGAGCATCGTGGTGCCGTGGCCGCGCGCAAGGTCGCGCATGACGACGAGCACCTCGCCGACGAGCTCCGGGTCGAGCGCGGAGGTGACCTCGTCGAAGAGGACGACCTTCGGTGACATCATCAGCGCCCGGGCAATCGCGACTCGCTGCTGCTGCCCGCCGGAGAGCTGGTGCGGGTGCTGTCCGGCCTTCTCCGGGAGCCCCACGACGTCGAGGAGCTCTCGGGCGCGCGACTCGGCCTCCGCGCGCGGGAGCTTCCGGATCCTCCGCGCGGCGAGGGTCAGGTTGTCCATCACCGTCAGGTGCGGGAAGAGGTTGAACTGCTGGAAGACGATCCCGATGCGGGCGCGGAGCGCCGACACGTCGGCGCCCTTCCGCGTGATCTCCTCGCCCTCGAAGAAGATCCGTCCGTCCTGGATCGGCTCGAGCAGGTTGACGCACCGCAGGAGCGTGCTCTTCCCGCTCCCGCTCGGGCCGATCACCACGAGTACCTCGCCCGAGGCGACCTCCAGGTCGATCCCGTCGAGGACGAGGTTGTCGCCGAAGCTCTTGCGGACGCCCTCGAGCCGGATGATCGGCCCGAGGCTTCCGTTTCCCGTCGGCGAGACCGCCTCGTCGACGGCACTCACGCGTCGGGGCTTTTGATGGGCGGAGGCTGCGGTAGGAGCATCGGAGACCGGATTAGAGGCGAGCGCGGGACCGGTGTCAAGCCGCCCGAGCGACACTGGTTGAGACGAACTGGCGACCAAGTTGTTTGGAAAATGCAAAACTACGGGTACGGGCCTGCACCGCAGAGCATCCCGTCGAACCAGGGGAGCCCATACATGCCGCCCGAATCCGCTGTGTCACCGCTGCCGCTCCACACCCATACCGACCGACCCCTGCTCGTCCCGTGCTCCGCGCCGGGGTGCGTGACGCTGACGATGGGCGGGACCTGCGTCGAGCACGACGTGCCGGTCGTCGTCGACTTCCCGCGCGGGCGCCCGTTCCCGACGCCCGCGACGCACGCCGCGCTGGCCGACGCCGCCGCGTAGACACCCGCGGACGCCGCGCACGGCCCGTGCGTAGGATCGCCGCGTGAAGATCCGCGCCGCCGTGCTCGAGGAGTTCGGTCGGCCGCTCTCGGTCCAGGAGGTCGACCTCGCGGAGCCGAAGGCGGGCGAGGTGCTCGTCCGCCTCGTCGCCTGCGGGGTGTGCCACACCGACCTCTACACCGCCTCCGGCGCCGACCCGACCGGGTACGCGCCGTGCGTCCTCGGTCACGAGGGGGCCGGCGTCGTCGAGCGCGTGGGGGAGGGCGTCACGCTCGTCCGCCCCGGCGACCACGTGATCACGCTCTTCGCGCCGGAGTGCGGCGCCTGCGTCCACTGCCTCAGCGACCGTACGAACCGCTGTGTCGCGATCCGCGACCAGCAGGGGCTCGGGTACCTGCCTGACGGGACGACGCGCCTCTCGCGGAACGGGGAGGAGCTGCGGCACTTCATGGGGACCTCGACCTTCGCGGAGTACACGGTGATGCCCGAGATCGCGCTGGCGAAGGTCAGTCCCGAGGCGCCGCTCGACGGCTGCGCGCCGTTCGCGTGCGGGCTCTCGACGGGGATCGGCGCCGCGCTCTACACCGCGCGGGTGGAGCCGGGCTCGACGTGCGTCGTGTTCGGCTGCGGGCTCGTCGGCCTGGGCGCCGTGATCGGCGCGCGGCTCGCGGGCGCCGAGCGGATCGTCGCGATCGACCTCGCCGACGAGCGCCTCGAGCAGGCGCGCCACCACGGCGCGACCGACGTGCGCCGGGCGGGCGACGACACCGTCGACTGGATCCGGTCGGAGACGGGCGGCTTCGGGGCCGACTACACCTTCGAGGCGACGGGGAACGTCGCGGTGATGCGACAGGCGGTCGAGGCCGCGCGGGAAGCCTGGGGGCTCGCGACGATGTGCGGTGTCGCGGGCAAGGGGGAGACGCTCGACGTCGTCCCCCGGTTCCTGATCACCGGCCGGCGGGTCACGGGCTCGTCGTTCGGCGGCGTGAAGGGCCGCACCCAGGTGCCGCTGCTGGTCGACCGCTGGCTCGCCGGCGAGATCGACGTCGAGGCGCTGCTGTCGCATCGGCTGACGCTGGACGAGGTCGATCGTGGCTTCGAGCTGATGGAGCGCCAGGACGGGATCCGCAGCGTGATCAGCTTCGCGTGATGCCGGCGCCGAAGTTCGGGAGCGAGACGATGGGCCGGGTGGAGACCCCCGTGGGGGCCTCCTCCCGGCGAGAGAGCTGCGATACGAGCGGCGGGACGTGGCCGTCGTAGCCCAGACGCAGCCCCAGGCGCACGAGCCCTGCTCCGAGCGCCCGCCGCAGCGGGCCGACCGGGGCGTGCTCGGCCGAACGGCGGAGAGCGGAGACCCTGGTCGCGGCGAGCTCCTGCCTGATCTCGGGAACGTGCTGCTCCAACATCCGGTGGCCTCCTCTCCTTCAAGTATCTTTGTCTCGAACTACTTCAGGTGAAGTTACACCGAAGAAAGCTTGACGTCAAGAGTCTTTAGATGGAGAATCCGGCCGTGACACAGAGGCGGCCCCCTGCGGAGCCCGACTCGATCGATCCCCAGCTCGAGGTCTGGGGACGCGAGCTCCCGTCACTCGACCTCGAGACCGAGGGGATCGTCGAACGCATCTGGCGCCTCGAGAACCACCTCGCCCGCTCGATGAAGGAGACCCTCGAGGTCTACGACCTGAACCAGGGCGAGTGGCGCCTGATGGGGCACCTGCGCTACTCGGGGCCGCCGTACCGCGGCAAGCCCGGCAAGCTCGCGAAGCGCCTCGGTCTCTCGACCGGCGCGATGACGAACCGGCTCGACAACATGGAGCGCCGCGGCTTGATCCGCCGGCTCGACGATCCGGACGACCGGCGCGGCGTCCTCATCGAGCTCACGGACGACGGCAAGCGCCTGTGGGACGAGGCCGTCGGCGCCCAGGCTGAGAAGGAGTCGA
>DASTWH010000257.1:0-8198 GCA_035758735.1 Gaiellaceae bacterium | reverse complement strand
GGTCGTCGGCGGCGAGGGCGAGACGCTGGTGACCGGCGACGCGGTGAACGTCGCCGCCCGCTTCGAGCAGGCCGCCGCGGCGGGGGAGATCCTCATCGGCGCCGAGACGCGCCTCCTCGTGCGCGATGCCGTGCAGCTCGAGCCCGTGGAGGCGCTCACGCTCAAGGGCAAGTCGCAGCCCGTCGAGGCGTTTCGTCTGCTCGGCGTGATCGACGACGCTGCGCCTTTGGCGCGTCACCTCGGGACACCGCTCGTCGGACGGGAGCGCGAGCGGCAACGGCTTTGGCGCGACTTCGAGGACGCCGTCGCCGATTGCACGTGCCGCCTCTTCACCCTGCTCGGCCCGGCCGGCATCGGCAAGTCACGGCTCGTCGCCGACTTCCTCGAGCGCGTCGGCGACTCGGCCGACGTCCTGCGCGGCCGCTGCCTCTCCTACGGCGAGGGGATCACGTACTGGCCGCTCGTCGAGGTTCTGATCGCGATGGGCGCCGAGCCGGACTCCGTGATCGGGTCGTCCCCGCCGGAGACGCAGCTCGCGTTCCGCCGACTCCTCGAGGCGCGTGCCGCCGAGCGTCCGCAGGTGGTGGTCATCGACGACCTGCAGTGGGCCGAGCCCGTCTTCGTCGATCTCGTCGAGCACGTCGCCGACTACTCGCGCGATGCGCCCATCTTTCTCCTCTGCATTGCACGCACCGAGCTGCTCGACCTGCGGCCGGACTGGGGTGGTGGCAAGGTCAATGCCACGTCGCTCCTCCTCGAGCCGCTCGGCGCCGACGAGTGCGCAGAGCTGATGGAGCGACTCGACGCGCCGCTCGACGGCGAGCTCCGCGAGCGGATCACGGCCGCCTCGGCGGGCAATCCGCTGTACGTCGAGGAGATGCTCGCGATGGTGCGCGAGCACGGTGGCGACGGAGAGATCGCCGTGCCTCCGACGATCCATGCGCTCCTCCAGGCCCGGATCGACTCGCTGGAGGGCGACGTCCGCGTCGTCATGGAACGCGGGTCGGTCGAAGGCGAGGTCTTCCACCGCGGCTCGGTGGCGGTACTGGCGCCCGACCCGGTGCGACCGGCGGTGGAGACGCACCTCGCGACCCTCGTGCGCAAGGAGCTGATCCGCTCGGCACCGCCGACGTTCCCCGCCGACGAGGGCTTCCGGTTCCGTCACCTTCTCATCCGCGACGCGGCGTACGAGTCGCTCCCGAAGGCGACTCGCGCCGAGCTCCACGAGCGCTTCGCGGACTGGCTGGCGACGCACCAGCTCGTCGAACGCAACGAGATCGTGGGCTACCACCTCGAGCAGGCGCACCGGTACCGGGCTGAGCTCGATCCGGGCGACCCGGCGCTCGGGCAGCTCGGGCACCGCGCCGCGAGCCACCTCGCGGGCGCCGGCCAAGGTGCGATGGACCGCGGCGACTGGGGAGCGGCTCGCGGTCTCTTCCGTCGCGCGTACCGCCTCCTCCCCGAAGGGTCCGACGAACGCGCGACGCTCGGCCCGGATCTCGCGCTCAGCCTCCAGGAGATCGGCGAGAACGAGGAAGCCCTCGCCGTCGCGACCGAAGCCTCGAACGCACGCGACTCCGTCATTCGGGCGCGGGGCGTGATCGCGCATGCGGACGCCTCGGGCTGGGCTGCCGAGGGCCACGACGACGATCTGAAAGCGGCCGTCGAGGAAGCGCGATCGGTGCTCGAGGAGGCGGGCGACGACCTGGGGCTCGCCCAGTACTGGCGCTGGTACGGGTACCAGCACTGGGCCAACATGCGGGCCGAACGTGCCAGCGAGGCATGGCAGCGAGCTATGGCGTACGCGATCAGCGCCGGTGCGAATCGACTTCAGGTGGAGTTCCAGAGCTACATCCTGAGTGCGCTCGGTCTCGGCCCGACGCCGGTGGACGAAGCGCTGCCGTACGCGGAGAACACGCTCGACCAGGCTGTGCCGGGGTCGCTCGTCCAGGGCGCGGCCCTGCGTGCTGTCGGAAAGCTTCGCTCGTGCCGTGGTGAGCTCGAGGAGGGCCGGCGCATGCACGAGCGAGGTCGTGCCATCTACCGCGAGGCGGGGATGCACGTCACGGCAGCCGGGTGGGCAATGTCCCAGAGCGAGGTCGAGTGGCGCGCGGACGACCTGGACGGACAGGAGCGCGTGCTGCGCGAGGCGGTGGAGGTGCTCGACGGGCTGGGGGATCAGTTCTTCTTCCCGACGGTCGCGCTTCGGCTCGCCGACTGCCTCCTGCTGACCCGGCCTCCGGACGACGACGAGGTGAGTGCTCTCTGTGCCGTCGCACGTGAGCGGACCCTCGAGGGCGATCTCGTGAACTTCGTGTATCTCGATGGGATCGAGGCGCGCCGCCTCGCGTACGCGGGATCGGCGGACGAGGCGCGCGATCTGGCAGCCAAGGCGACCCAGACAGCGGACACGACCGACAACTTCGACGTGCGCAGTCACGCGTGGTACGCGCGAGCGGAGACGCTCCATCTTCTCGACGAAGTTGAGGAGGCGCGCCGCGCGGCCGGCGAGTCCATCGCCATTCGTATCGCGAAGGGCGACGTCGCGGGTGCGGCCGCGCTGGAGCGGCGGTACGCGGAACTCGGGCTCGAGGCGGCACCGTGATCGCGTGCCCGAGCTGCGGGCGCGAGAACGCCGAGGACGCGCGCTTCTGCAGCGCGTGCGGAACCGAGCTTGCGGCGGTCGGGCAGAGCCGCGAGCAGCGCAAGGTCGTGACCGTGCTCTTCTGCGACCTCGTCGGTTCGACCGCGCTCGGCGAGTCGACCGATCCAGAGGCCCTGCGCGCGCGCATGCGCAGGTACTTCGAGGACCTCCGAGTGATCCTCGAGCGCCACGGCGGAACGGTCGAGAAGTTCGTCGGGGACGCCGTGATGGCGGTCTTCGGCATCCCGACGTCGCACGAGGACGATGCACTCAGAGCTGTCCGCGCGGCATCCGAGATGCGCGACGCGATCGCGCTCCACGGCCTCGAGGCGCGAATCGGGATCAACACGGGCGAGGTCGTCGTCGGCGGCGACGGTGACACGCTCGTGACCGGGGACGCCGTCAACGTCGCCGCCCGCTTCGAGCAGGCAGCCTCGGCGGGGGAGATCCTCATCGGCGCCGAGACGCGCGCTCTGGTGCGTGACGCCGTGCAGGTCGAGCCTGTCGAGCCGCTCGCGCTCAAGGGCAAATCGCAGCCCGTCGAGGCGTTCCGACTCAGCGAAGTGATCGACGACGCAGCGCCGGTGACGCGTCACCTCGGTACGCCGCTCGTCGGACGGGAGCGCGAGCGGCAGCGGCTGTGGCGCGCGTACGAAGACGCCGTTGCCGACAGCTCGTGTCAGCTCTTCACGCTCCTCGGTCCCGCCGGCATCGGCAAGTCGCGTCTCGTCGCCGACTTCCTCGAGCACGTCGGGGACTCGGCCGACGTCTTGCGCGGCCGCTGCCTCTCGTACGGCGAGGGAATCACGTACTGGCCGCTCGTCGAGATCCTGATCGCGATCGACGTCGAGCCCAACTCGGTGATAGGCACCTCTCCCCCCGAGACGCAGCTCGCGTTCCGCCGACTGATCGAGGCACGCGCCGCCGAGCGTCCGCAGGTCGTCGTCATCGACGACCTGCAATGGGCGGAGCCTGTCTTCGTCGACCTCGTCGAGCACGTCGCAGATCTCTCGCGCGACGCGCCGATCTTCCTCCTCTGCGTCGCCCGGACGGAGCTGCTCGACTCGCGGCCGGGCTGGGGTGGCGGCAAGCTCAACGCGACGTCGCTCCTGCTCGAGCCGCTCGGGTCCGAGGAGTGCGCGGAGCTCATGAGTCGGCTGAGCGATGCGCCGCTCGCCGACGAATTGCGAGACAGGATCGCGGCCGCGTCGGCGGGGAACCCGCTCTACGTCGAGGAGATGCTCGCGATGGTCCGCGAGCACGGAGGCGACGGAGATATCGCCGTTCCGCCGACGATCCACGCGCTCCTTCAGGCCCGAATCGACTCGCTCGACGGTGACGTTCGCGTCGTGATGGAGCGCGGGTCCATCGAGGGCGAGGTCTTCCACCGTGGCGCGGTCGCCGTTCTCACTCCCGACCCCGTGCGGGGCGAGGTCGAGTCCCACCTGACGACACTCGTGCGCAAGGAGCTCATCCGCTCCACGGCCCCCACGTTTCCGGAGGACGAGGGGTTCCGGTTCCGTCATCTCCTCATCCGCGACGCCGCGTACGAATCGCTGCCCAAAGCAACTCGCGCCGAGCTCCACGAGCGCTTCGCCGATTGGCTCTCACAGCACGATCTCGTCGAACGCGACGAGATCGTGGGCTACCACCTCGAGCAGGCACACACCTATCGAGCCGAGCTCGACGTCGCGGACGCGCGGCTCGAGCCACTTGCTGCTCGTGCCTCCGAGCATCTGGGTGCGGCAGGCCTGCGCGCAATCGAGCGCGGCGATTGGTCTGCTGCTGAGGGTTTGCTGCGGCGGGCTCATGCGCTCCTGCCGCCGGGGGATCTTCGGGCGTCACTCGCGATCGAACTCGCGTACGTGCTGACCGAGACGGGTGAGCTCCGGAGGGCGAGCCCCCTCGCCGAGGAAGCGCTGACGGCGACGGATCGCAGACTCCGAGCGCAAGCAGTGCTCCTGGACGTCGAGCTCAAGACGCTCGGAGACGATGACGTGACGGCCGAGTGGCGTGAGTCGCGGCGGGCGGGCGCCCGCGCCGTGTTCGAGCAGACGGGCGACGACGTCGGCCTGGCGCGCTGCTGGCGTAACGTCGGATGGGACGGCTGGGCATCCTGCCGAGCAGGACTCGCGCTCGATTGTTGGGAGCGCGCGATCGAGCACGCGCGTTCGGCGGGGGCCGTCGGTCTCGTCCGTGATCTCGATCGTGGAGTCCTGGGTGCGCTCGTGTTCGGCCCGACCCCGGTCTCCGAGGCGGTTCCCCGCGTCGAACTGGTGATCGAGGCAGCGACTCCGGTGTTCCAGGCGCTGGGACAACAGGCGCTAGCCATGCTTCGAGCGATGGAAGGGAGGACCGACGAAGCTCGGCGGCTCTTGGAGAACGGGTGGGAGACGGCTCGGGAAGCGGGTTACATCATCGATACGTGGGGGGGAGCGCAGCGCTTCGCATGCATCGAGCGGCGTGCGGGACGAGACGAGATGAGCGACCGTTGCGAGTCCGTGCTCCGCACGGCCGTCGATGAGCTCCAGCGCCTGGACGACCGCGCGTTCCTGTCGACTGTCGCGCTCAATCTGGCGGACCTGCTCGAGAGAGAGGGACGGGACGACGAAGCACGCGGGCTGTGCGTGCTCGCGCGCGAGCGCACCCTCGCCGAGGACATCACCAACTTCGTTATGGCCGATGCGATCGAGGCGCGGCTCGCCGCCAAGGGCGGGGAGCTCGAGCGGGCCGAGGCGCTCGCACGACAGTGTGTCAAGCGTGCGGGGTTGACGGATTTCCCCGACCTGCGAGGGATGTACTCGCAGGCGGCCCTTGCCGAGGTCCTGGCCCTCCGGGGTAAGCACGACGAGGCCGTTACTGCGGCCACGAAGGCGCTGGCCGTTCACCGCGAGAAGGAGGACATTGCCTACGCTGCGGTCCTTCGCGACGGCTTCTTGCGCCTGGGCATCGAGGTCGCGTGATTGCCGTCGCCGGACGCTGCTAACGTCGCGTGATGGAGACCGAATACCGCCAGGACGAGATCGAGCGCCTCGTCGCGTTCGAGCGGAAGTTCGGCAAGGAGGGGCTCACGTTCGACGACGTGCTCCTCGTGCCCGCCGAGTCCCACGTCCTTCCGAACGACGTCTCCACGGTCAGCCGCATCACGCCGAAGATCGAGCTGAACATCCCGCTGATCTCGGCAGCGATGGACACTGTCACCGAGGCGCGCCTCGCGATCGCGCTCGCGCGCGCCGGCGGCATGGGCATCGTCCATCGCAACCTGTCCATCGCCGATCAGGTCGCGGAAGTGGACAAGGTGAAGCGCTCGGAGTCGGGGATGATCGTCGAGCCGGTCACGCTCGCGCCCGGGAACACGGTCGCCCAGGCACTCGAGCTCATGGAGCACTACCGCATCTCCGGCGTGCCCATCACCGACGACGCCGGCGTGCTCGTCGGCATCCTCACCAACCGCGACCTCCGATTCGAGACCGACACGACGCAGCCGGTCTCGGCCCTCATGACGGCGCGGAACCTCGTCACGGCACCGGTCGGGACGACGCTCGAGGAGGCCGAGGCGATCCTCCACCGCAACAAGATCGAGAAGCTTCCCGTCGTCGACGCCGACGGCCGGCTGAAGGGTCTCATCACCGTCAAGGACATCTCGAAGCGCATCAAGTACCCGGACGCGACGAAGGACGAGCAGGGCCGCCTCCGCGTGGGCGCGGCAGTCGGCGTTGGCCCGGACGCCATGGAGCGCGCTGCTGCACTCGTGGAAGCGGAGGTCGACGTGCTCGTCGTGGACACCGCGCACGGCCACTCGCACGGCGTCCTCGAGGTCGTGCGGCAGATCCGCGGCACGCATGACGTGCAGCTCATCGCCGGGAACATCTCGAGCGCGGACGGGGCGCTCGCGCTCGCCGACGCCGGAGCCGACGCGGTGAAGGTGGGGCAGGGCCCGGGCTCGATCTGCACGACGCGCATCGTCGCCGGCGTCGGTGTACCCCAGATCACGGCGGTGTACGACGCGGCGCAGGCGCTCGAAGGCCAGGGGATCCCGGTCATCGCGGACGGCGGCGTGCGGAACTCGGGCGACATCGCGAAGGCGATCGCCGCAGGCGCCGACGTCGTCATGCTCGGGTCGATGCTCGCGGGCACGGACGAGGCGCCCGGGGAGGTCATCGTCGCGCAGGGCGAGCGCTTCAAGGAGTACCGAGGCATGGGGTCGCTCGGCGCGATGAAAGCGCGATCGTTCTCCAAGGACCGCTACTTCCAGGGCGACGTCGAGGACGTCGACAAGCTCGTTCCCGAGGGGATCGAAGGCCGCGTTCCGTACAAGGGCCCGCTCGCGCCGATCGTGCACCAGGTCGTCGGCGGACTCCGGCAGTCGATGGGCTACTGCGGCGCCGCGACGATCGAGGAGATGAAGACGCAGACGCGGTTCACGCGCATCACGCCGGCCGGGCTCCAGGAGAGCCATCCGCACGGCGTGACCATCACGAAGGACGCGCCGAACTACAGGCGGTGACCATGGCCGAGGTCGTCCCGTTCCCGACGCCGGCAGCCCCGCCAGAGGAGCGTCCCGAGGATCGGCCCGTGCTGGTCATCGACCTCGGCGGCCAGTACAGCCAGCTCATCGCCCGCCGCGTTCGCGAGGCGCGCGTCTACTCGGAGCTCGTCGGGCACCGTCTCTCGGCCGCGGACGTCGCGGCGCGGAACCCGGCCGCGCTGATCCTCTCGGGGGGGCCTGCCTCGGTGTACGCGGACGGCGCGCCCGACCTCGACAGCGGCATCTTCGATCTCGGAATCCCGACGCTCGGGATCTGCTACGGAATGCAGCTCATGGCCCGCGACCTCGGCGGCGTGGTCGAGCGAACCGGCGCCTCGGAGTTCGGGAAGGCGGAGCTCGAGGCGGGTGAGTCGGAGCTCTTCCGGGACCTCCCGACCGACCAGACCGTGTGGATGAGCCATCGCGACTCCGTCACGGCGGCCCCGACCGGGGCACTCGTCACCGCCAGCTCGCCGTCGACGCCGATCGCGGCTTTCGAGGATCGCGAGCGCCGGCTCTACGGCGTGCAGTTCCACCCCGAGGTCGTGCACACGCCGAACGGACAGGAGATCCTGAAGAACTTCCTCTACGAGGTCGCCGGCGCCCCGCCGACGTGGACGCCCGCCGCCGTGATCGAGGAGCAGGTCGCGCGTATCCGCGCGGCGGTGGGGTCCGAGCGCGTCCTCTGCGCGCTCTCGGGCGGTGTCGACTCGGCGGTCGCGGCGCTGCTCGTGCACAAGGCGGTCGGCGACCAGCTCACCTGCGTCTTCGTCGACCACGGCCTCCTCCGCGAGAACGAGGCCGAGCAGGTCGTGGAGACCTTCGGCGGCCACTTCCACGTGCCGCTCGTCCACGTCCAGGCGCAGAAGCGCTTCCTGACGCGGCTCGCGGGCGTCTCCGACCCCGAGGGGAAGCGCAAGATCGTCGGCGAGGAGTTCATCCGCGTCTTCGAGGAGGAGGCCGCGCAGCTCGGCGACCCCGAGTACCTCGTGCAGGGCACGCTGTACTCGGACGTGATCGAGTCGG
>DASTWH010000247.1:0-2782 GCA_035758735.1 Gaiellaceae bacterium | reverse complement strand
GCAGGCCTAGACGGAGGCTGGAAATCGGCTAACTGTCCAGCTCTGATGAGAACCGGAGCACGCGCGCGCCGAGAAAATGGGCGACCCAGACGGAGCCGAAGGCCTCGGCCACGCCCGTCGGTCCTTGGGGGAGCGGAGACCGGGCGACAGGTCGGTTCGTCACGGGATCGACGCCGACGAGCTCCGCGTCGACCGAGTTGTTGAGATTCGTCACCCAGAGCATGCGTTCACCGATCGCGATGTTGTCCTGGTTGAAGCTCCCGCCCTTGCTCGTGCGGATCCGCGCGACAACCCTGTTGGTCTCCGGGTCGATGCGGTAGAGCAGCGCACCGTGCAACGTCGTCCAGACCGATCCGAAGCCGAAGGCGAGCTTCCGTGCCATCCGCGGGACCCGGATTCGGGCGACGACGCGGGTCGTGACGGGATCGACCCGCCAGATCCAGCCCGGCGCACGAGGATGCTCGAAGTCGCCGCCGCACACCCACACGGAGCCTGCGCCGACGGCGACCCCGAAGGGGGCCGCTGGAACGCGAACGGATGCGGCCACGGCCATCCTCTTGGGATCGATCCGGTCGAGCGTCCGGAGCTCATGCGTGAGCGCCCACACCCCCTCGGCACCGGTGGCGACGGCGAAGTACGGCCCCCTCACTGATCCCGCGAAGCGATTTCGCGTCGGGTCGATCAACATGAGGCGCCCATTGTCGACCGAAGGCACCCAGATGCCGTCGACGCCTGCGACCGGCTCCTGCGCGGGCCCCGTCCAGAGACGGGCGACCACGCGGTCCGTGCGCGGATCGATGCGGGCGAGTCGTCCCTCGCGACGCTCGATGACCCAGATCGCATGCGAATCGGCCGTCAGGCCGAGGTTGGCTCCTGTCCGGATCGAGGCGAGCACGCGCAGCCGTGCGCTCCTGCCGGGCGCCGCAGGTGACGCCCGCACCGCAACCCAGACGAGTCCGTTGACGACGGTGAGGCCGGACGGGCGATTCCCGGTCACGACCGTCGCAACGACTCGGCCGCTCGCAGGGTCGACCCGGGAAACCGTGCCGCTGCCGGCATTCGCCACCCAGACGCTCTGGGTCATGCGGTCCACGGCGATCGCGGTCGGGTCTCGGCCCACGGGAATGGATTCCGCCACCGCGAGCGTGTGCGGATCGACCCTCCACAGATGGTCGTCGTCGACGATCACGACCCACACCGACCCAAACCCCGTCGCAAGCGCGCGGACCGAGTGCGAGAACGGCACCCAGCTCACGCCACCGGTCGCGGGATCGACGCGTGCCAGGACGCTGGCGCCGGCCGTCCCCACCCAGACTGTGCCTGCGTCGACCGCAAGAGCGTCGCCGTTCGTGACGGCTGCGTACGCTCGAAGCACGCGGCCGGTGCGCGGATCGAGCGATCGAAGGAGCTCGGATCGGCGCGCGAGCCAGAGCGCCTTCGGAGTCGCGACAAGGCTTCCCCCTAACGGCGCGTTTGGAATGCGCCGCGTCCAGTCGACCATGCCGGAACGAGAGTCGATGCGGGTGACGGAGGGGCTGTCGCCCGCCGAGACCCAAACGGCGCCAGGGGCCGCAGCGAGGCCCGCCGGCGCGATGCCGATCCCGGTCGTCGTCGCCTTAACGTCCTCCAGCGTGACGCGCGAGAGTGTCCGACCCGTGGCGCTTGCAGTCCAAACAAAGCGGCCACCGGCCACCGGCCCGATCGGAGCCTCGCCCACTGCGATGGTGCCGACGACTCGGTTCGTCCGGGGGTCGACCATCGCGACCGAGTTCGGCGGCACGCGAGCCGGCTGGTCTGCACCCCGTTGCGACACGAGCCACCCGACGGCGATCGCGCCCACGAGAGCCGAACCGACGGCCGCGCGAACGATGCCTCGACGCGCGGGACGCGATTCCTTCGGTCCCTCGACCTCCGGCGCCTCAATGGCGTCGAATGGCTGAGGCAGCCCCGATTCACGGCGGAGGATCGACGCTTGCAGCTCGCTGAGCTCGCGATCCGGCTCGATCCCGAGCTCCTCGGCCAACCGCTGGCGGAGCCTGCGGTACACGTCCAACGCGTCGGCCGAGCGGCCCGAACGCGCGAGCGCGACCATCAGTTGTCCGTGGAGTCGTTCGTCGAGAGGATGCCTGCGGGCGAGCGCCTCGAGCTCCGGGACAAGCTCTGCGCGACCTCCGCCCGCGAGGTCGGCGTCGATCCGACGCTGAACCGTCTCGAGGTACATGTCATCCAGACGGCGGATCTCGTCCTGGAGCGCCTCTTCGAAGCCGATGTCGGCGAGCGGGGGGCCCCGCCAGAGCGAGAGCGCCTCCCTCAGCATCGATGCACCGTTGCTCGACGAGCCGATCGCAGAGGCACGCGCACTCGCCTCGACGAGCCGCTCGAACCGCGCGAGGTCGAGTTGCTCGGGCTCAACATAGAGGACATAACCGCCGGAGCTCGTTGCGAGCGTGCGACCGTTGCCGTCGTCGAGGAGCTTCCGGAGCTTCGAGACGTAGCCGTGCAACATCGTGGCCGCACTCGGCGGCGGGGACTCGCCCCAGAGCGCATCGACGAGGCGATCCACGGAGACGACGTTGTTCCGGTGAACGAGGAGAACGGCGAGTAGCACGCGCGGCTTCGGCCCTCCCAGCCTGACCGACCGTCCGTCGCTCAGTACTTCCAGCGGGCCAAGGACGCGGTACTCGAGCCGCCGGGCGCTCTGCATCGCTGCGACCCACGGTAGCGTTTCTCGGCGGCGCTTTCGACCACGCCGAGCTGCAGAACGCACGGTGAGGTTTTGACC
>DASTWH010000236.1:0-15143 GCA_035758735.1 Gaiellaceae bacterium | reverse complement strand
GCCGAGATCTTCACGGACCGGCTCGTCCACGAGCTGCGCACGCGTGGGCACGAGGCGGACCTCGTCTCCGTGCCCTTCAAGTGGTATCCGGGAGCGCGCGTCCTGACGCAGGCTTTCCTCTGGCGCATGCTGGACCTGGAGGAGGCCGACGGGCAGCGGATCGACCTCGTCGTCGCGACGAAGTTCCCGTCGTACCTCGTTCGGCACCCGGACAAGCGCGTCTGGGTCGTGCACCAGTTCCGTCAGGCGTACGAGCTCGACGGCACCGAGCTCGGGCAGTTCTCCGACTCGCCGGAGGACCGCGCGATCCGCCGCAAGGTGCAGGCGCTCGACCGTGTCGCGCTCGGCGAGGCCTCTCGCCTGTTCGCGATCTCACAGAACGTCGCCAAGCGGGTGGAAGCCTCGACCGGGCTCACGGCGGAGGTGCTGGCGCACCCACCACAGGCGCTCGAGTACCGGTGCGAGAACTACGGCGACTTCGTGCTCTCGGTGAACCGCCTGGACCGCGCGAAGCGCATCGACCTGCTCATCGAAGCCGCTGCGAGTGACGGCTCGCTCGAGATCGTCATCGCGGGGGAGGGGCCCGACCGCGAGCGACTCGAGCGTCTCGCCCGGGATCGCGGACTGAACGGCCGCGCCCGCTTCACGGGTCGTATCGGCGAGTCGGAGCTCGCTGACCTGTATGCGCGCTGCCTCGCCGTCTACTACGCGCCCGTGGACGAGGACTACGGGATGGTGCCGCTCGAGGCGTTCCTCTCGGAGAAGCCCGTGCTCACGACGACGGACGCCGGCGGGCCGCTCGAGGTCGTGTCGGATCGGAGCACGGGGCTCGTCGTGACGCCGGACGTGGCGGAGATCGCTCGCGCCCTCGGCTGGCTCCGCGACCATCGCGACGAGGCCGCGCAGTACGGGCGCGCGGGGAAGGCGATCGCGACCGAGGTCACGTGGGATCGAGCGATCGAAAGGCTTCTGGCGTGAGGGTGGCCTACTTCAGCCCGATGCCGCCCGAGCAGTCCGGGATTGCCGACTACAGCGCGCTGCTGCTGCCTGCGCTGCGCGAGCGCGTCGACGTGACGGTCGTGCGCAGGAGGAAGAAGACCGCGCCACGCGGTACCGACATCGCCCTCTACCACGTCGGGAACAACCCCGATGCGCACGCGTGGATCGTCGATGCGCTGCGGAAGCGGCCCGGTGTCGTCGTCATGCACGACTTCGTCCTGCACCACCTCGTGGCGGGGATGACGGTCGGGCGCCGGGACGGTCACGGTTATCTCGACCTCATGGAGCGCGAGCACGGCGTCGTCGGCCGACTGCTCGCGCACGGCGTCCTCGACAAGCGGATCCCGCCGCTATGGGAATCGCGGCCCGCCGACTTCCCGCTTCCCACGTTCGTGCTCGAGCACGCGACCGCGGTGATCGTTCACTCGCGCTACGTCCGCGACCACGTTCGCGCCGCGGGGTTCGCCGGGCCGATCGCGGTCGTCCCGCATCCGGCATGGCCCGCCCCCGATGTGTCGCCCGTCCGTGTCGCCCCCGGAACCGTCGTCGGCTGCTTCGGCGTCGTCAACGCGAGCAAGCGCATCCCGGAGTTGCTGCGGGCGACGGCAGCTGTCCGCACGGAGCATCCGGACCTGACCCTCCTCCTCGTGGGCTCGACCTCGCCGGGCTTCGACCTCGACCGCAGGCTCCAGCGGCTCGGCCTCGACGATGTCGGCCTCGTGCGCGAGGGCTGGGTCGACGAGTCGCGCCTGTGGGCGCTCATGGCGGGAAGCGACGTGCTCGTCAACCTCCGTCACCCGACGATGGGCGAGACATCGGGCAGCGTCGTTCGCGGGCTCTCGCTCGGCAAGCCGCTCGTCGTCAGCGACGTCGGCTGGTTCTCCGAGCTTCCCGACGGCGTCGCGCTGAAGGTGCCGCCGGACGACGACGAGGTGGCGACGCTGACCGCCGCGCTCGAGCTCCTGGCCGCACGTACCGACGTGCGCGACGCCATGGGGACGAGCGCAGGCGAGCTCGCGCGCCGCGACCACGATGTCGAGCGGGCCGCCGACCTGTACGTCGCGGCGCTCGAGACCGCCGCGGGTGGAGCCGCGGTGGACGACGCGGTCCTCAGCGACGTGAGCGCTGCTGCGGCGGACGTCGGGATCTCGGCGGAGACGGCCGAGGCGAGGGAGATCGCCCGCCGCCTTGCCGAGGTCGAGCTTGGGTAGAGCGCTCGCGCGAGTTCCGACCTGGGCCTGGCTGACGGCGATCGTCGTCGGCTCTGCGGCGGTCCGTGCGTGGCTCGCTCGCGACCTCGTCGCGCCGTTCATCATGGTCGACGAGATCATTTGGTCGGAGATCGCCCGTGGCATCGCGGACGCCGGCGAGCCGCTCCTTCGCGACCATCCCGACCCCGGCTACAGCGTCGTGTATCCGCTGCTGATCAGCCCGGCGTACGTCATCTTCGACAACCTGGTGGACGCGTACGCGGCAGTGAAGACGGCGAACTCCGTCCTCATGTCGCTCGCCGCCGTGCCTGCGTTCTTCGTCGCACGACGCGTGGTGAAAGACGGTTACGCCCTGCTCGCCGCGCTCCTCGCCGTCGCCGTGCCCTCGCTCGCGTACACGGGCACGGTGATGACCGAGAACGCGTTCTATCCGCTCTTCCTCGTCGTGGTGCTGGTCCTCCTCATCATGCTGGAACGACCCACGCCGCCCTGGGTGGTGCTGCTACTCGCTCTGCTCGGGCTCGCGTATGCGACGCGAGTCCAGGCGGTCGCCCTCGGGCCGGCGATCCTCCTCGCGCCGCTCGTCCTTGCACTCTTCGAGCCGCGCGGGCTCCGCTCGGCCGTCTCCCGGTACCGGTGGCTCTACGGCGTCACCCTGGGCGCCGTCGGGGTCGCACTCGTCTTCCAGCTCGCGGCGGGAGACCTCCTCGGCGCGTACGAGCCCGTAGGCGAGCGCAACTATGACCTCGGCGACGCGCTCCGCTACCTCTGGTGGCACATCGCCGAGCTCTCGCTCTACGTCCTCGTCGTCCCCCTCGCGGCGACCGTCGTGCTCGTGGCCCGCGCTCGCACGCTCGACGAGCGGCTGCAGGATTTCCTCGCCGCGACCGTGTCGATCACGGTCTGCATGGTCCCGGTCGTCGCGGTCTTCGCATCGCGGTTCTCGGACCGGATCGAGGAGCGGAACATGTTCTACGTCGCGCCGCTCTTCTGCATCGCGCTCCTCGCCTGGATCGAGCGCGGTGCCCCCCGACCCCGCGTCCTGGCCGCCGTCGCGGCCGTCGCCTCGGCACTCCTCGTGGTCGCCATCCCCTTCGACCGCGTCCTCACGACGTCCGCCATCACGGACACGCTGATGCTGCTTCCCCTGTGGTCCGTGCAGGATCGGATCGGCGACGACTGGATCTCGCTGGCGGCACTCGGTCTCGCGGCCGGACTCGCGGCCGCGTTTCTCTTCGTCCCGCGGCGCTACGCGATAGCGCTCCCACTCATCGTGCTCGGCCTCTGGATCCTCGCGATCAGGCCGATCTGGTGGGGGACGCACGGCTTCGAGCGCTTCTCGCGCGGCGCGCTCTTCCAGGGGATTCGCGACGCGGACCGCGACTGGGTGGACAACGCTCTGGCGCCCGGCGCGAAGGCAGCGTTCCTCTGGACGGGCCGAACCGATCGCCTGACCGTCCAGGTGACGGAGTTCTTCAACCGTGGCGTCGGCCCCGTGTACTACGTCACCGCTCCGACGCCGGGCGGCCTGCCCGAGACCCGCGTCGAGATCGACCCGAAGACGGGTCGAGTGACGCTCCCGGACGGGAGCCCCGTGCGGGACGAGTACCTCCTCGCGGACTCGTCGTTCGAGCCCGACGGGCGCCGACTCGCGCAGGACAAGGGCTGGGGTGTCACGCTCTGGCGCGTCGTGACTCCTCTCGTATCGGCTGTCGACATCAAGGGCCTGTACCCGAACGACACGTGGTCGGGGCCCGTGGTCAGCTACCTCCGTCGTCGCTGCGGGCCGGGTCGGCTCACGGTCGATCTGTCGAGCGACCCCAGCCTGTTCTCCGCCGCGCAGAGTGTCGTCGCCCGGTCGAACGGCTCGGTCGTCGGTCGGGCGCGGCTGCAGCCGACCGGACACGTCCTGCTGAACGTGCCCGTCTCGCCGATGCCGGGGACGACCGACTGTCGAGTCGTCTACTCGGTCTCACCCACCGCGATCCCGGCCGAGGTGATCGGTGGCACGAACACGGACGATCGCGTGCTGGGGGCGCACTTCAACCGCTTCGTCTATCGGCCGACGCAGTGAGGATCGCCTTCGACGTGAGCCCGCTGAGCCATCCGCTGCTCGGGATCGGGAACTACATCCAGGGCTCGCTCGCCGGACTCGCCGAGGCGGCGGGCGGCGAGCACGAGATCGTGGCCTTCGCGCCGACCAGCATCCGCGGCCCGGAGCGAATCCGCTCCGCGCTCGCGGGGGTCGCCGTCGAGGTGCGGACCTGGCCGCTGCCCCTGTCCCATGCGATCCGAACGGCCTGGAGCAGACTCGGACGTCCGGCCGCCGAGCGGCTCCTCGGCGGCTTCGACGCGCTCCACTTCTCCGACTGGATGTACCCGCCGCAGCGCGCCGGCGTGCGCGCGACGACCATCCACGACCTCGTGCCGCTCCACCATCCCGAGTGGACGACCGCGAGAACGCGGAGGATGCACTCGCGCAAGTACAAAAACGCGGCCGAGACGTGCGACGTCGTGTTCGTCAACTCGGCGTTCACCGGTCGCGACGTCTCCGCCACTCTCGGAATTCCGGACGAACGCATCCGCGTCGCGCACCCGGCGCCGAAGCCCGTGTTCAGGCCCGACGGCCCCGTCGCCGAACTCGGCGCCCCGTACGTCCTCACCGTCGCGACGCTCGAGCCGCGCAAGAACTTGGAGGTGCTCGTCGAGGCACAGCGTCTGCTCGGCGGCGAGACGCAGCTGGCGGTGGTGGGTGCGGAGGGCTGGGGCGAGCAGCCACCGCTCGACGGGCCCGGGATCAGGCGACTCGGCTACGTCTCGGACGAGGAGCTCGCACGTCTCTACCGCGGCGCGACGGTGGTTGCGTATCCCTCCCGCTTCGAGGGCTTCGGGATTCCCGTGATCGAGGCGATGGCGTGCGGCGCGCCGGTCGTCGCCTCCGCACACGAGTCGCTCGACGAGGCGAGCGGAGACGCGGCGCTGCGAGCCGATCCGGACGATCCAGGAGCGTTCGCGGCGGCGATCGAGGATGCGGCCTCCGACCGCGAGCGGCTCGCGTCGCTCGGCCTCGAGCATGCGAAGACGTTCTCCTGGCGCGCGGTCGGCGAGACCTTTCTGCGCGGGTACGAGGAGTCGGTGTGCTGAGAGGGGACCAGGAGATCGTCGTCGTCGTGCGGCGAGATGGACAGCTGCTCGTGATGCGTCGCGCGCCCGAGCGGCTCGGGTACTGGAGCGTCGTCGCCGGGGGCGTCGAGCCGGACGAGACGTCGTGGACGGCGGCCGTCCGTGAGCTGCGCGAGGAGACCGGTCTCGCAGCGCAGGTGCGGAAGCTCCCGATCTCGCTGTCGTACTCGCTCCTCGACGACCCTCCGGCGATCCGAGCCCGCTACGCGCCGGGGATCGAGCGCGTCACCGTCCATGCGTTCGTCGCGGACGCGCCGGTGGGTTGGGAGCCGACGCTCGATGCCGAGCACGACGTCTACCGCTGGTGCGACCTCGACGAGGCGGTCGGCCTGATGGCCTACGAGACCGCGCGCGACGCGCTCCGTGCGGGCGCGGCTGCCCCGTGAGGGTCGGCGTCGACACGTCGCCGCTCGTCCAGACGCGGGCCGGCACGGCACGTGTCGTCCGCGGGCTGCTCGGTGCGCTCCGCGGCCGGCCGGACCTCGAGCTCGAGCTGCTCTCGTTCGGAGGGAACGGACGGGTGTCGAGCGTCCTCCGTGATGCCGTCTGGTACCCGGTCGGGCTCAAACGGCAAGCGGCTGCGCTCGACGTCCTGCACTGCACGACGTTTCGCGGGCCGGTCGGAGCCTCGGTGCCGACGGTCCTGACCGTGCACGACCTCGCGATCCTGCGCGCTCCGGAGGCGTTCCCCCGCTGGCATCGACTGTACGGCAAGGCCGGGCTCGAGGGTGTCCTGCGCGCGGCCGATGCCGTCGTTGCCGTCTCCGAGTTCACGCGCAACGAGGTGCTGGCGCTCGCCGATGTGCCGGAGGAGCGGGTCCACGTCGTTCCGAACGGGGTCGATGCGGTCTTCACCTCGGACGGTCCGCGCGCCGACGGCGACTACGTCCTCGCGGTCGCGACGCTCGAGCCGCGCAAGAACCTCCGCCGCGCCGTCGACGCTGCGCGGGAGGCCGGCGTCGAACTGCGCGTCGTCGGAGCTCGCGGGTGGGGAGGAGTCGACGTCGCCGGCTGGGTCGGAGAGGTTCCCGATGCCGAGCTCGCCGCGCTCTACCGCGGCGCGCGCTGCGTCGTGTACCCGTCGCTGTACGAGGGGTTCGGCCTTCCCGTGCTCGAGGCGATGGCGTGCGGCGCCCCCGTCGTCACCTCGCGCGCGACTGCGATGGAGGAGGTCGCCGGAGGAGCTGCGGTTCTCGTCGATCCGCTCGACGTGTCCGCGATCGCAGCGGGAATCGAGGAGGCGGTCGCGCGTCGCGACGAGCTCATCCCGGCCGGTGCGACGCGCGCTCGCGAGTTCCCCTGGAGCCGGTCTGCAGACGCCGTCGAGGCGCTGTGGCGGGAGCTCGCGTGAGCACCGTCGTGTTCGACGCCGACGTCCTCGGGCGAAGGCGGACCGGGGACGAGACGTATGCGCTCAACCTGCTCCGCGAGCTGGGGCAGCTCGCTACGGAGGCGGGCGTTCGCATCGTCGCCGTCACGCGACATCCCGAGCTCGTGCCGGGCGGAATCGAGCCGTTCGAGCTTGGCACCCGTGCGCAGGAGGTTCGTATGGCCTGGACGCTGTCGCGCGCGCTTCGGCAGCTGGACGCCGACCTGTGCCACACGCAGTACGCACTCCCGCTGCGCCCGCCGTGCCCGTGTGTGGTCACGGTGCACGACGCGTCGTTCGCGCGCGATGCCGATCTGATGGGCTGGAAGGACCGGATGACCTTTCGGCTCGTCGTGCCGCGCGCGGTCCGCCGTGCGGTGCGCGTGTTCACGGTCTCGGAACGGACGAAGGCTGACATCGTCGAGCTGTACGGCGTGCCCGAGCAGCGGATCGTCGTGACGCCGAACGGCGTCGACCCGGCGTTCGCTCCCGGCCCGGGTTCGCGAGACTACGTGCTCTCGGTCGGCGCGATCCAGGCCAGGAAGAACCAGCTCGCGGCACTCGAGGCCGCGACGGCGGTCGGGCTGCCGCTCGTCGTCGCAGGGCCGACGAAGGACTCGGCTCTCGCATCGGAGCTGCGCGGCCGGGGCGCGCGACTCGAGGGCTACGTCGAGACGACGCGGCTCGCAGAGCTCTATCGCGGAGCCGCGTGCCTGGTCCAGCCGAGCCGCTACGAAGGATTCGGGCTCCCGGTCGTCGAGGCGATGGCCTCTGGCACGCCGGTCGTCGCGGTTCCCGACCCCGCGCTCGAGGAGGTGTCCGGGGGCGCGGCTGTGCTCGTCGCCGTGGGCGACCTCGCGGACGGCATTCGCACGGCGCTCGCCGAGCGGGACAGGCTCGTCGCGGCTGGGCTCGACCGCGCCAAGGCGTTCAGCTGGCGGACGACCGCCGAGCGAACGCTCGCGGTGTACCGGGAGATACTCGGAACGTGAAGGTCTCGGCCGTCGTCGTCTCGCACGGTCACGCCGCGGAGCTCGCGCGCTCGCTTCCGGCGCTCATGCAACAGGTCGACGAGACGGTCGTGATCGCAAACCTCCCCGGCTCCGTGCCGGAGCTGCCGGCCGAGGTCAGAGTCCTGGAGAACCCGCGGCCTCTCTCGCTGGCCGCGAACGTCAACCTCGGCACCGCGGCGACGAGCGGGGAGTACGTGCTCAACGTGAACCCCGACGCGATCGTGGAGCCGGGCGCGGTGACTGCTCTCATGGCGTTCGCGGACGAGCATCCGCGCTGCGGGATCGCGGGTCCGCAGCTGCGGTGGCCCGACGGGAGCTGGCAACCGTCTCGTCGACGGTTCCCGACCGTTCGCGGGACGATCGTCCGACGAACGCCGCTCCGCCGACTGCGCCCGCCGTACGAGACGCAGCGTGAGCACTACGAGCTCGCCGAGCGGCCGATCGAGCCCGTGCAGGCCGACTGGATGCTCGGCGCGTTCCTCCTCATGCGACGGACGATGCTCGACGAGATCGACGGCTGGGACCCGGGTTTTCGTCACTACTGCGAGGACATCGACCTCTGCTACCGCGCCGCGGAGGCCGGGTGGGAGCGCTGGTACGTGCCCCAGGCCGTCGTGGCGCACGCGTACGCGGCCGTGATCGACCGGCGCTTCCTCTCGCGGCACACGCTGTGGCACGCGCGGGGGATGGCCCGCTTCGTCCGCAAGCACCCCGAGCGTCTGCTCGCCCTATGAGCTCGAAGGAGGACCAGTACGCGCGCCATGCCACCGACTGGACCGAGCGCGCGTACGCGGACGTCGGCGCGTACCTGGACCACAGGGCGGAGCTCATCGTCTCGCTCGGCCGCATGCTCGCACCGGGCGACGAGGTGCTCGACCTCGCGTGCGGCGACGGCGGCCTCGGGGAGGCGCTCCTCGCTCGCGGGCTTCGGTACCGAGGCGTCGACGCCACGCCGGAGATGGTCGAAGCCGCGCGCCATCGGCTCGGCGAGCGCGCCGCCGTTACCGAGGCCGATCTCAACGACTACGTGCCCCCCGCACGCGTCGCCGCCACGACGGTGTTCCGTGCGATCTACTACGCACGCGACCGCGCCGCGTTCTTCCGGCACGTGGCCGAGTACACCGACAAGCTCGTCTTCGACCTCAACCCGCGGCAGTACCGTGTGGAGGACGTCGTCGACGACCTGCGCAGGGCAGGCTTCGGCTCGGTCGACCTCTGCCCGTTCTTCGTCCCGCAGACGGTCTCGCTCCCCGGCCCACTGCTCGCCCTTGCGAAGACGCTGGAGCGAGGCGGCCCGCTCGCCCGCACCGCCCTTCGCCTGCGCTTCACGTACCTCGTCGCGGCGTCCCGCTAGCCGAACAGCGGCTGGAAGCCGGCCTGCACGATCTGGGCGCCGAGCTCGCGGCTGTCGCTCTTCGAGGGGTCGATGTCCCTCGGGCGGAAGGTCGGCGCGATGGTGATCTCCATGCGCCAGGGGACGTTGCCCGGCGGCGGCGTCAGCGTGACGCCGTTGGCCCTGCAGTCGGCGACGTCGAACTTCCGGGTCTCGGTGACGCGCTCGATCCGCGGTTGGTTTTCCTCATCGATCCCTACCGGGCCGATGCGGACGATCGCCTTGCCGGTCTGACGCAAGCCCGGCTTCGGGCACCAGTACTTCCGACTCAGCTGCACGACGGCGAGCCCCGGGTTGTCGGCCGAGACGTCGTAGCGCGTGTACGACGCTCGTGCGACCGGGTCCTCGCTCGTGCCGACCATCCATCCGTCCGTCTGCTCTCCGACGAGCGCGTCCTGCAGCTTGACCGGCCCGCCGTCGATGCGGTAGAGCACGGCGTCCTTCCGTCGGGCGACGATCGGCGCCTGCAGTTCCAATCCGTTCACCGCGAGCACGTACCTCGTTCCGGGAACGGGCGTCAACGTTCCGTCGACGGAGTTGAGATCCGGCGTGAGGATCGGGCCGCCCACCTTCTGCGCGGTCCCATCGAGCGACCACATCGACTTGATCGCGGGGTTGAAGAACTCGGTCAGCCAGATGTTCGTCGCGTCCGTGATCTGCTGGCCGAGGACGACGACCGAGCCTCCCTGCGTCGCCTCCTGCACCCAGTCGTTCGGCTTCGGGAGCCCGCCGTCGAGGAACTCCGAGAAGTCCCGTTCGCCCTCCGCCGCGTAGACCTGCCCGGTCAACCCCCAGGCGAGGACCACGACCGCGGCGCTTGCGGCGATGGCGGTGAACGCTGTCGACCGCGGCCGGACGAGCTTCAGCGCGACGACGACGAGAAGCGCCACGACGACGACGCCGACGAGGACGCCCTCGATGACCTCCTTCGACATGCCGAGCTCGCGATTGGCGAGCGTGGCGATCGAGAACCCGTGCGCCTCGTAGTACGGGAAGTCGAGATGCAGCGGTGTCCGCGCGACGACGATCAGCGTGAAGATCCCAGCCCCCGCGATCGCCCAACCGCGACCGATCCCGCGCGCGAACGCGAGCGCCGTCGCGATGAACAGGACCGGGCAAAGGTAGATGAGGTTCCGCTCGACGACGTACGTCCCGAAGACGGTCGAGTTGTACGCGCCCTTCACGCCGGCATACGCAACGAAGACACCCAGTGCTGCGACGCTGGTGACCACGAATGCGCGTGTCCGGGGATCCGGCTTCTCGCGCCTCGGGCGCGCCAGGGCCGAGATGCCGGCGATCACCGGCAGGATGCCCATCCCGATGGCGAGCGCCCCGAGGGCCCACGTCGCGTGCTCGACGAAGCGGTCCTTGTAGAGCAGCATCGTGTTCCGCCACGCCGTCGACGCGTGCCCCATGGCGGCGGCGAGCGCGAGGACGATCCCGACGGCGAGCGTCACCGCGCCGATCCAGTCCCATCCGCTCCACGTGCCGCGCCACCGGCGGATGAGCTCCGACTGCCAACCGATCCAGAGAAGTCCGAGTGCGAGCACCACGAAGAGGATCGAGAGCTGCGTCCGCGTCAGCGCACCGACGAGGCAGAGCGCAGCTGCCGCAGCGACGCGACCCCATGTGGGGCGCTCCAGACAGCGGGCGATCAGCCAGAGCGCAAGTGTTGCGACCGGATACGCGAGGGGCTCCTCGACGAGGAACGGCGCGTACGCGAGCGCGGGGACGGCGACCGCTGCAGTCGCGGCGGCGAGCGCGTACCACTTCGGTACGACCGTGCGTGCGAGTCCGTACGCCGGGAACACCGTGGCGGTCATCGCGAGCACGAGCACGAGCTTTGCCGTCGCGTACGACTGGGTCGCCGAGCCGAGCCACCAGACCGGTGCCAGGACGTACGCGACGAGCGTGGCGAGGCTCTCGTACGGCACGCCCCGGCGCGCCGGCTCGCCGGTGTGGGCGATCGCGCGCGCGAGCTGGGTGAGCTCGACCTCGTCGGTGAAGATCGTGGGGACCGGGCGGCGCGATGCCTGCCACGCGTACAGGGCGGCGAGCGCGAAGTAGACGACGAGAAGCGGCACGGCTCCCAGGAAGCGCGCGAGGAAGTCCGGGCGGGTCTCGCCGCCCGCCTTCGGTGTGGTGCTCACGTCTGCGCGGCCTCGACCGTCTCGGGAGTGGGCAGTTCGACGTGCTCGACGTGACGCCGAACGAGCCGGCACGGCACGCCGGCCCTGTCGGCGGCGCTCGTGACTGCATCGAGCCGCTCCTGCGACGCTGCGGGAATGCTCACGAGCACCTCGTCGGCGCGCGTTGAGGCGATGGCGCGGTCCGCCTCGTCCAGGCTGCCGACGACGCTGACCCCGAGAATCCGGCGACGCCGCACGCGGGGGTTGTCGTCGAGGAAGCCGACGACGCGCGCGTCGCGCCCCTCGCGTAGCTCGCGCGCGAGGCTCCGCCCCGCCCGGCCGGCGCCGACGACGAGCACGCGTCGTCGACCACCGCGTCCCGCCACCGTCTCTGGAAGCAGGCGCAGCGCGAGCCGCGAGCCGCCGACGAGCACCGTGCAGAGGACGGCGTCGATGACGAAGACCTGCACCGCGGGGAACGAGCCGATCGGACGCAGCGCGATGAGGATCAGGTACGCGACGACCGCGGAGCCGAAGCAACCGACGACGATGGGGACGACGTCGCGGGCCGTCGCGTACCGCCAGACGCGTCGGTACACGCCGAGCGCGACGAAGAAGACGTAGCGCGACGCGAGCAGGATCGGCAGCGCCGACAGGTACACCGACCGCTCGTACTCCGTCCCCGTCCCGCCGACTGCGAGGGCGTACGCGACGAGGAACGACACGCAGATGAGCACGAAGTCGGCGAACACCTCGACGAGGCGGCGGGGCTCGAAGATCAGCGCGCGCCAGAGCGATGGCTCGGGCCCTTCGACCCCACGGCGCGTGCGCTCCTCGAGATCGCTCAGGAAGCTCCCGAACTGCACGAGCAGGACGAAGGTCACGAGCACGCCGATAGCCGTCAGCCGGCCGTTGTCGAGGACGTTGTAAGCGAGCGCGGTCGCACCGATCGCCGAGGCGACGATCGCGAGCAGGAGCACGGCTTTCGTCTCGGACAGCCCGTAGTAGACGAGGCGGTGCGACGTGTGGTCCCGACCGCCCTGCGTCACGGGCCGCTTCTCGACGAGTCGCGCGATCGTGACGAGCGTCGTGTCGAGGATCGGGATCGCGAGCACCAGGAGCGGTAGCAGGATCGTCGCAGCGGTCGTTCCCGCGACGGTCCAGCTGGCGGCCAGCGCGAGCGACGCGAGGCCGAAGCCGATCACCATGCTCCCGGAGTCGCCCATGTACACCGCGGCGCCGCGCTGCGGGCGGAGGTTGAACGGGAGGAAGCCGGCACAGCCGAGGCCGAGTGCGATCGCGAGTGCCAGCACCGTCTCGTTCTCGTGCTCGGTGAGCGCGTCGATCGCGAAGTAGCCGCACGAGACGATCGCGAGCGTCGCCGCGAGGCCGTCCATGTTGTCGAGCAGGTTGAAGGCGTTCGTGATGCCCACGAGCCACAGGAGCCCGAGTCCCCAGGCGAGGATGTCGTTGCCGACGATTTCGACGTTGAGGCCGCTCGCGAGGACGACGACCGCGGCGGTGATCTGCGCGGCGAGCTTCGCGATCGGGCTCAGGTGCCAGAGGTCGTCGACGAGACCCGCGGCGAAGACGATCGTGACGCCGCCGAGAATGCCCCCCACCTCCCCGTTCCAGGAAATGATCCCGGCCGCGAGCGCCACGGCGACCCCGGCGACGAACCCGGCGTAGATGCCGACGCCGCCGAACAGCGGCGTCGGCTGCTCGCGCCACCGCTCGCCCTCCGGGACGGCGACGAAACGCGCGCCGAGCGGCGAGCGAAGGAAGAGCGAGAGGACCGCGAGGCTGACTGCGAACGCGGCGATCGCGACGATCGCATTCACGATCGGAGAAGGGTAGTCGACCACCCCGCCGACCTAGACTGACCGCGTGTCCGTTTACGCCGACGTAATTCGCTACCGAGAGCTCTTCGGGAGCCTCTTCCGGCGCGACATCCGGGCGAAGTACCGCGGCTCGTTCCTCGGGCTCGGGTGGTCGCTGCTGCACCCGCTTGTCCTCATGCTCGTCTACCTGCTCGTCTTCTCCGTCCTCTGGCGCATCGCCGAGGTCGGAAGCGACGACTACTGGCTCTTCCTCCTGTGTGGCCTGCCGGCCTGGGTGTTCTTCTCGACCGCGTCGCAGGCGGCGTCGCGCAGCCTGCTCGAGAACGCGAACCTCATCCGCAAGGTGCGGTTCCCTCGCCAGCTCGTCCCGCTGTCGATCGTCGGCACGAACCTCATCGCCTTCGCCGTGATGCTCGGCGTCGTCATGGCGCTGAGCATGTGGCGGGTCCCCGAGGCGCGCGACACCGTGTGGCTCGCGCTCCCGCTGGGCGCGCTCTTCGCATGCATCGTGGCGGGTTTCGCGCTCGCGGTCGCCTCCGTCAACGCGCTCTATCGAGACGTCGAGCACGTGCTGCAGGCGCTTCTCCTGCCGTGGTTCTTCCTCACGCCGATCCTCTACAGCCTGAGCGAGCTGCCCGGGGTCGACGACTACCCCGCTGCCGACTTCTTCCTCCACTGGGTCAACTTCCTGACGCCTCCGATCGAGGCGATGCGCGCTGTGATCTTCTACGGCGAGGCGCCTGGAGCGAGCGACACGATCTACACCGTCGCAGCGGCTGGAGTCGCCCTCGCCGTCGGCGCCTGGGTCTTCAGCCGCTCGGACGACCGGATCGCGACCGAAGTCTGATCACGGCGCGGCCCTCGAAGAGGCCGTCGTGAGGTGAAGCGGAGGGAAGCCCCTCGTGCGTCTCCGGCTCGACGCCGTCGAGCAAGGAGGGGAGGAGCAGTGGCTCGCCGAAGCGCGGGTTTCGCCCCCCGCCCGGCGCCCAGTGCGCCAGGCGTCGCCGGTCGGATCGGGACTCGGCCTCGATCGCGCTCCCGATTGCCGCGTAGCCCTCGGCGTGCGCATCGAGGAGGAATCGCGACCAGCCGGGGGCGGGAACGGCGCCCGGGACGAGGTGCGCTATCGCCGTCGCGTCCTCCGATACGAGCGGTTCGTCCTGCGCCGCGATCGCGGCGTCCACCTCCGGATCGGTGGTGCCGTGCATGCGGACCGCAAGCCGACGCTCGTCGATGCGTGGCCGCACCTCGACCGGGAGCTCGAGCGCGGTCGACCCGATCTCCTGGAACCAGAACCGGAACTCCTCGACGAGGTCGAACGCGAGGCGATACTGGCCGGGCGGCCGCGGGGCCGTCAGCGACGCCTCGAGCTCGACGGTATCGCCGGGACGCACGATCTCGTGCAAGGGCGAGCGCGTGCCGTCCCAGACGATCGCGTTTCCGAGCGGATCGAGCCAGTGGTAGGCGAGCTGGATCCCCTCTCGTCCACGCGAGCGCCAGGGGGCCGACCCGGCGTTCTCGAGCTCGATGCGTGCCGTGGTCGTCATCCCGGCGCGCTGCTCCGAGAGCTCGTACCCCCGCCACCGAACCGCGAGCGGCCCCGCAGGGACAGGGTGCTCGCCGACGCGCTCCATCGCCGGGCGTACTCTAGGCTCGATGCACATCGGTGAGATCGCGGTCGAGGGCGTCGCGCGCCGCTTCCGCGTGCACGGGCGCGAGGCGCGGACGCTGAAGGACCTCTTCGTCCAGCGAGGGAAGACGCAGGCGACGGACGTCTGGGCGCTGCGGGACGTCTCTGCGCACGTCGGCCGCGGCGAGGCCGTGGGTCTCATCGGTCGCAACGGCTCGGGCAAGACGACGCTGCTGCGCCTCGTCGCAGGGATCATCAAGCCGACGGCGGGGCGAGTTCGCAGCGAGGGGCGGATCGGCTCGCTGCTGGAGCTCGGCGCCGGCTTCCACATGGACTTCACGGGTCGCGAGAACGTCTTCCTGAACGGCGCGATCC
>DASTWH010000107.1:0-16557 GCA_035758735.1 Gaiellaceae bacterium | reverse complement strand
GCTCGGGTCGGCGATCGCAGCTGCAGGCGACATCGCCTGCGATCCGGAGAGTCCCGCGTTCGACGAAGGGGACGGCAGCGGGCTCAGGTGCAGGCAGCGAGCGACCTCTGAACTCCTCGATGCCCGCTACGTGCGCGTACTCGGTCTCGGTGACCTCCAGTACGAGGACGGGTCGTACCGCAAGTTCGTCGACTCGTACGACCCGACGTGGGGGCGTGTGAAGCCGATCACGGCGCCCGTGCCTGGCAACCACGAGTACAGGACTCCGGGTGCAAGCGGCTACTACCGGTACTTCGGGGCCCAGGCGGGCGATCCGGCAAAGGGCTACTACAGCTTCGATCTCGCCGGCTGGCATCTCATCGCGCTGAACTCGAACTGCTCGCGTGTCGGCGGCTGCGGCGAGGGCTCCAAGCAGGAGCAGTGGCTTCGTGCCGACCTGGCGGCGAGCTCGGCGACCTGCACGCTCGCCTACTGGCACCATCCCCGATTCTCGTCCGGCCATCACGGCAGTAACTCGAGGTCCACGCCGTTCTGGCGGGCGCTGTACGAGGCGGACGCGGACGTCGTCCTCGTCGGTCACGACCACGACTACGAGCGGTTCGCGCCCATCGGCGCCACCGGTGAGGTCGACCTCGAGCGGGGTATCCGGGAGTTCGTCGTCGGAACGGGTGGCAGGGGCTTGCGCGGGTTCTCCCACCCGCAGCCGAACAGCGAGGCACACGACGATTCGACCTTCGGCGTCCTCGAGCTCACCCTCGGGCGGAGTGCGTACGCCTGGCGCTTTCGTCCGGCCGTCGGCTCGTTCGCCGACGGCGGCTCGTATCGGTGCCACTGAACGGCGAGTACGATCGCCGCCGATGCGCAACTACGAGCGCGCGTTCGAGAAGCGGCCCGACGTCTTGGCCGCCTGGGTGCAGCTGAATACTGCGATCAAGGCGAACATGGACCTGCGCCGGTACGAGCTCGCGACCCTTGCAGCCGCGCGGAAGCTGCGCTCGAGCTACTGCTCGCTGATGCACGGGCGGGTGCTCCTCGAGGAGTTCGGGGAGCCTGTGCGCGAGATCGCGCTCGATCGCGGGACGGCCGGGCTGGACGAGATCGACATCGCCGTGATGGACCTCGCCGAGAAGGTCGTCGTCGACGCGACGTCGATCGACGATCGCGACCTGCAGCCGCTCCGCGACCTCGGGCTCTCCGAGACGGAGATTGCCGACGTCGTGCTCGCCGCGGCTGCGCGCTGCTTCTTCGCGAAGACGCTCGACGCACTCGGCGTGCTTCCCGACGCGAGCCTGGCCGAGCTCGACGCCGGGGTCAGGGAGGCGCTCGTCGTCGGTCGGCCGATCGCGTCCGACTAGCGCGGCCCGGGAACGCCCTTGAACTCGTAGAGGAGCGGCTCGCGGCCGGGCTGCACGACCCACGCTTCGCCCGTGCCTTCGCTCTTGTACGCCGCCCAGACGCCCTCGGCGACCGCGTCCGGGGAGAGCAGCCGGTATCCGCGCTCGCGCAGGTCGTCTCGGAACCCGTTCGTCGTCAACGCCGTGTCCGCCCAACCCGGGCAGACCGCCTGGATGCGGATCCCCCGCTCGGCGAGCTGGGGCGCGACCGAGCGCACGAAGCCGACGACCGCGTGCTTCGTGAGCCCGTAGATCGGGTCATCGGGAATCGCGGTGAGGCCTGCGAGGGAGGCCGTCACCACGATGGTGCTTCCCTTCGGCATGACCCGATCGAGCCTCCGCACGCCGAACACGACCCCGTCGACGTTGACGCCGATGGCGCGTCGGTACTGGTCGTCCGTGAGCTCCGTCAGCTGCCCGTCGTCGCCGGTGATCACGCCGGCGTTGAGGCACGCGAGATCGACGGAGCCGATGTGCTCCCAGGCGGACGGGTCCGAGACGTCGAAGCCGCTCGCGAGATCCAGCTCCTGCACCTGGAAGCCCTCGGTCACGAGCTTGCGAACGATCGCGCTGCCGATGCCGCCCGCAGAACCGGTGACGAGAGCAGTCATGGAATGAGCACAACCTTTCCGGTCGATTGACGTGACTCGATCAGACGGTGCGCGTCGGCCGCCTGCTCGAGCGGGAACTCTGCCCCGACGATCGGCCGGACAGCCCCCGATTCCCACAGCCGGAGGGCGTCTCGTGCCGCCCTCTCGACGAGATCGGGCTGCCGGCTCATGAGCCGGTCGAGGAAGAAGCCGTGGACGCCGATGTTGCGGCCAACGAGCCACCTCGGGCTCACGTCCTCCCAGAGGCCACCCGCATATCCGACGGCGACGGCGGTTCCGAGTTGCTTCACGAGACCGAGTGATGCCGCGAAGACGGCGCCCCCGACGAGGTCGAAGACCACGTCGACCGGCTCGAGCTCGCCGATCTGCTCGTACGTGACGCACTCGACCGCTCCGAGCGAGCGTGGCAGCTCGAACTTCGCCTCGCTTCCGACGGCGGCGACCGGCGCGCCGTTCAGCGCCCGGATGATCTGGATCGCCGCCGTCCCCACCGCACCTGCTGCGGCCGTGACGAGCACGCGCGCGCCGAACGCGATCCGAACGAGCTCCGTGAGGGGGATCCAGGCGGAGAGGAAGGCCATGGGGAATGCCGCACCCTCCGCGAAGCTCGCGGTCGCGGGTAGCGGGAGCAGCCAGCGGGGGTCGACGACGACCCGTTCCGCGTAGCCGCCGCTCTCTCCGAAGCCCATGACGCGGGCGCCGTCGAGCTCGCCTGCGACCTCGGAGCCGAGCACCGTCGGCAGCTCGGGCATCTGCGGGTACTGCCCGATTCGGACGAGGACGTCGGCGAAGTTGATACCGGCGGCGCGCACGTCGACGATCGCCTGTCCGTCCGCGGCCTCGGGCTCGACCACCTCCTCGACGACGAGCTGCTCGGGTTCGCCGACACCTTTCAGTACCGCCGCCCGCACTAGCGTCCGGTGAAGGTTGGCTCGCGCTTCTCGAGGAACGCGGCGACGCCCTCGGCGCCGTCCTCCGACTCGAGGCAGCGACGGAACCCGTCGGCCTCCCGGCGCAGGCCCTCCTCGAGCGAGAGGTCGCGCGTCGTGCGCGCGAGCTCTCGCAGGATCCCGACCGAGACCGGCGAGCGGGAGGCGATCGTCCGCGCGATACCGAAGGCGGTCTCCCGCAGTTCCTCGCGCGGCACGACCTTGTCGACGAGGCCCCAGTCGTACGCCGTCGGCGCGTCGATGAAGTCGCCGGTGAGGTTCAGGAGGAGCGCCCTGCCGGTGCCCACCAGCCGCGGCAGCCGCTGCGTGCCGCCGCCCCCGGGAATGAGGCCGAGCTTGATCTCCGGCTGGCCGAGCTGCGCGTCGTCGGACGCGACCCGGATGTCGCAGCACATCGCGAGCTCGAGCCCGCCGCCGAGGCAGAAGCCGTGGATCGCCGCGACGAAGGGCGTTCGCGCCGCATCCATGCGGTGCCCGAGCTTCTGGATCCCCCGCGCCGAGCCCTGTTCCTGAGCCTCCGCCGCGGCCTCGCGAAGCGAGGGGAACTCCGAGATGTCGGCGCCCGCGACGAACGCGCGCTCGCCCGCGCCGACGAGCACGATCGCCCGGACGTCGCCGTCGTGATCGAGCTGGTCGACCTCCGCTTCGAGCTCCTCGAGCAAGGACGCCGAGAGCGCGTTGACCGGCGGGTGGTCGATGGTGACGACGGCGACGTGGCCGTCGCGCACCGTCGAGACGAAGTCGCCCATCTACGCGGTCTCCGCCGGCGCCTGGGCGAACTGCTCGCGCAAGGCGGTCTTGCGGAACTTGCCGACCGCCGTCTTGGGAATCTCGTCGACGAACTCGAAGCGGTCGGGGAGCCACCACTTCGCGAAGCTCGGCGCGAGGAAGTCGCGCAGCTCGTCCGGCGAGACCTCCTCGCCTTCCCTCGCCACGACCACCGCGAGGGGCCGCTCGGACCACTTCTCGTCGGGCACCGCGATGACGGCGGCCTCGGCGACGGACGGATGCCCCATGAGCGCGTTCTCGAGCGCGACCGTCGAGATCCACTCGCCGCCCGACTTGACGAGGTCCTTCTCGCGGTCCTGCACCTCGACGACGCCGTCCGGGTGGATGGAGACGACGTCGCCGGTCCTGAACCAGCCGTCGTCGGTCCAGCGGTCGTCGCCCTCGTCCGATTCGAAGTAGGCAGAGGAGACGGACGGACCGCGCACCTCGAGCTCTCCCATCGTCTGGCCGTCCCAGGGGATGAGCCCGTCGGCGCCGCGTGCGCGGATCTCGACGAACGGGATCGGCAGGCCCTGGAGCGCCCGGCGCGAGTACGCCTCCTGCGGCTCGAGGCCGGTCTCCTGCCCGGGAGCGCCGGAGAGCGTCCCGACGGGGGTCATCTCCGTCATGCCCCAGCCGTGGACGACGTGCAGCCCGTGGCGCTCCGAGAACGCTTCGATCATCGCGCGCGGGGGCGCGGAGCCGCCGACGGTCATCATCTTGATCGCGGAGAGGTCCCAGCCTCCAGGGTTCGCGTCGAGGGCCTGGAGAATCCCCATCCAGATCGTCGGGACGCCGGCCGTGATGGTCACCTTCTCCTCGGCGAGCCCGTCGAGCAGCGTGACCGGGTCGAGGTGCGGACCGGGGAAGACCTGCTTGACGCCCGTCATCGTGCTCGAGAACGGGAAGCACCACGCGTTCGCGTGGAACATGGGGACGACCGGAAGGCTGACGTCGTCGGCTGTGAGCCCGAGGCAGGCGTTGATGGTCAGCGCGTGGATCGCGATCGCGCGGTGTGAGTAGAGGACGCCCTTCGGACGGCCGGTCGTGCCGCTCGTGTAACACATCGCCGCGGCCGATCGTTCGTCGAGGTCGTGGTATGCGAACTCTCCCTCGTCCGCGCCGGCGAGGAGCTCCTCGTAGTCGACGGTGCCGTCGGGCGCAGGCCCGTCGCCGACCGCGATCACGTGCTCGAAGGAGCAGCGGGGCACGAACTGCTCGGCGAGCGGCCACAGCACCTTGTCGACGAGGAGCACCCGATCGCCGCCGTGGGTGGCGATGTACGTGTTGTCGTCGGGATGTAGCCGCAGGTTCAGCGTGTGTGTCACGAACCCGCCGGCAGGCGCCCCGATGTATGCCTCGAGGTGCTGTGAGTGGTTCCACATGAACGTTCCCACGCGGTCGCCGTCCTCGAGTCCCAGCTCGCGCAACGCGACGATGAGCTTCTTCGTGCGCGAGACGAAGTCCGCGTACGTGTACCGGTGCCAGCTCTTGTCGGGCTGGCGGCTGACGATCTCACGGTCGCCGTACAGCTCGTCGGCCCGCCGGAGGATCGCCGGCACGTTCAGCTGGTAGTCCATCATCAGGCCGTCCACGGCGTCCTATCCTCCTTGCGAGACGGGAACGGGGGTCTGGCTGGTTCTCGCGGGCTCGCGTTCGATGAGCGACGCCGCGATCTCGGCGCGCAGGCGGGTGCCCGACGCGCCGAAGCTCTCGATGGCGAGAGCGCGCTTGTACAGCCGGTGCAGTCGGTGTTCCCACGTGAAGCCGATGCCGCCGAGGGACTGGATGGCGGTCTCGCACACGCGGACCGCGCCCTCACCTGCGTGGGACTTCGCAGCCGATGCCGCGATCGCCGCCTGCGGGTCGCCCGTCGCCACGCACCACGCGGCCCAGAGCGCGAGCGACCGCGAGAGCTCGACGAGCGTGTACGCGTCCGCGAGGGGGTGCGAGACGGCCTGGTAGACCCCGATCTTCTTGCCGAACTGCTCCCGCGAGGAGGCGTACTCGATCGCGTCCTCGAGCGCGAGTCGGGCAACCCCGCACGCCTCGAGTGCGAGGGCCGTCTGCGAGCGGGCCTCGATCTCGGCGAGGACCGACGAGTCGGCCAGCTTGCGGCCGGGCTCACCACCACGGACGACCCCGAGCGGCCGTGACGTGTCCGTCGTCGCGAGCACCTCGCGCTCGCCGCCCTCGAGCTCGTAGATGGTGTCGCCCCCCACGATCGCGACGTGCTCGGCGGTGTCGAGGTCGGGGACGAGCGGGCCGAACGCGAGCGTCCAACTCGTCTCCCCGGCTGCGACCTCCGCTCGCAGCTCGGCCGGCAGCGCGGGCAGCGTCAGCCCGATCGTCGCGAAGTACGGCCCGTGATAGAGCGCTCGGCCGAGCTCCTCGAAGAGAACGGCCTCCTCGACGAAGGAGAGGCCTGCGCCGCCGTCTTCCTCCGCGATCGAGACGCCCGTCCAGCCGAGCTCCGCGAGCTGCGCCCAGGTCGGCTCCGGGGTCGCGGCCAGGAACTCGCGCGCCTGCTCGCGAAGCGCCTCCTGCTCGGGTGTGAACGTGAAGTCCATCGGTCAGCGCGAGTAGGGGAGGCCGAGCACGCGCTCGGAGACGATGTTGCGGAGCACCTCCGAGGTGCCCGCCTCGATGGTGTTGCCGCGGCTGCGGAGCTGCTGGTACTGCCAGTAGCCGCCGTAAGGCGCATTGTCCTCGCCGAGCGCGGCGTCGGGGCCGAGGATCTCGAGCGCGAGCTTCGTCACGCGCTGGTTCGCCTCCGACCAGACGAGCTTCGAGATCGAGCCTTCGGGGCCGGGCATCCCGGTCTTCATGAGCGCCGAGAGCGAGCGGTAGTTCGTGTACCGCACCGCCTGCATCTCGATCCACTCACGCGCGATCCGGTCGCGCTGCAGCGGGTCCGCCCCGCGATCGCGGGCGAGAGCCACGAGCTTGCGGATCTGCACCTCGAGTGCCGCCTGCAGCGCGAAGCCGAGCGTCCCGCGCTCGTGGAGCAGGGTCGTCATCGCGACCTGCCAGCCGCCCCCGACTTCGCCGAGGAGGTTCTCGGCCGGCACACGGACGTCCGAGAAGAAGATCTCGTTGAACTCCGCCTCGCCCGTGATCTGGCGCAGCGGTCGCACCTCCACCCCCGGCGCGTGCATGTCGACAATGAGGTACGTCAGCCCGGCATGGCGCGCGGACTCGGGATCGGAACGCGTCAGCAGGATGCAGAAGTCGGCGATGTGCGCGAACGACGACCAGACCTTCTGGCCGTTCACGACGAAGTGACCGTCGTCCACCGTCGAGCTCGTCCGCACGCCCGCGAGGTCGGAGCCCGCGCCGGGCTCGGAGAAGCCCTGACACCAGATCTCGTCCGCGGAGAGGAGAGGCTGGAGGTAGCGGCCCTTCTGCTCCTCCGTGCCGTGCGCGATGATCGTCGGCCCGGCCATGCCGATCCCGATGACGCCGATGTGCGGCGGCGCCTCGGCACGCGCCATCTCCTCGAGGAAGATCGCCTGATGCGTGTACGGGGCGCCTCCGCCGCCGTACTCCTCCGGCCACGTGAGCCCGACGTAGCCCGCCTCGTAGAGCGCGCGGCTCCACTCGCGCATCTCCGGCCCCTCGAACCGGGTCGCGCCGCCTCGATGACCCTGCAGGCCCTCCGGGAGGTTCTCGTCGAGCCACGCGCGGAGCTCGGCTCGGAACGCGGCCTCCTCGGGCGTGTCGCGCAGATCCATGGGCGCGATCCTAGTCGTGTCGCGGCCGTTTGCCACTCCGTCACCAGGTCTTACAAACCCCTTACGGCGCGCTCAGCTCGGCCTCAAGTGGAGCAGGAACGGTAGAGGATGGCCCGAGGGGGGTACGTACGAACGATGTGGCCTGAGCCGTCGCTTCGCCGTTGCCTGACCACGCTCGCCGTCGCCGTCGTCGTCATGACGTTCGCAGGCGCCGGCGCTGGTGCCGCTGCGCGGCCCGCGTGCGCTGACGCGGTCCTCCACGACTGGACGAAGGGCACGCTCGGGTCCGGCTACGCGCCGGAGTGCTACGAGGCCGCCATCGACGCCTTGCCAGAGGACCTGCGGGCGTACACATCGGCCGCCGACGACATCACGCGAGCGGCGATCTCGGCGAGCCGCAACGCGAAATCGTCGCGCCAGCTGGCCGACGTGCCTGCGGAGAACGATCCCAGCGCGTTCCCGACGGAGGTCGCCGCCCTGGTCGGCCTCCTGGTCGTGACCGCCTCGTGCGGCGCCGCGGCGGCACTCGTTCGTCGGAGGCGGCAGGAATGAGGGCCGCGCTCCGAGTCCTGGTGACGGTCACCGCGGTCGTGTGCGCCGGCCTCGTGCTCACTTCAGCCGGGTCGGGCGCGCCGACGGCGTCGCGTGACGTCGCCTTCGGCATCGCCGACGACGCCTGGCTCGCGCATGGACCGGGGACGCTCGAGTCGAGGCTGAACGAGCTGTCGAAGCTCGGTGCCGAGGTGGTTCGCTTCACCATCCGCTGGGACCGGGTTGCGGCCCGACGGCCACAGGAGGCCCGCGATCCGACGGACAGCGCGTACCAGTGGGCGGAGGTCGACGGCGTCCTGCGCGGGCTCCGGCGGCATGGGATCGATCCCGTCGTCACGCTCTTCGGCACGCCGGGATGGGCCAACGGCGGCCGGGGCCCGAACTGGGCGCCGACGTCGAGCCGCTCGTTCGCCGCATTCGCATACGCGGCCGGCCGTCGCTACCCGTGGATCACGTACTGGACGATCTGGAACGAGCCGAACCGCCCGACGTTCCTCCGCCCGACGACGGCGAAGACGTACGTCGAGACCCTGCTCAACCCCGCGTACGCGGAGCTGCACGCGGCGATCGGCCGCGTCCAGGTCGGCGGCGGCGTCTCCGCGCCGCGGGCGGGTGACGGTGGCGGCGTGGCGCCGGTGGCGTGGATTCGGGGCATGGCGGCCGCCCGCGCGAAGCTCGACGCGTATGCCCACCATCCCTATCCGGGTAGACCCCGGTTCGAGACGCCCTGGGGGCCGAAGTGCGCCAACTGCCAGACCATCACGATGGCCGACCTCGAGCGACTCGAGCGCGAGGTCCACCGAGCCTTCGGCCGCAAGCCGATCTGGCTGACGGAGTACGGGTATCAGACGAATCCGCCCGAGGTCTTCCTCGGCGTCACGCCCGCGCAGCAGGCGACGTTCGTCTCTACCGCGGCGCTGCGCGTGTACCGCTCGTCCTCCGTGGCGATGCTCATCTTCTTCATGGTGCGCGACGACCGGTCGGCGGCCGGCTGGCAGAGCGGCCTGTTCACGGCGGACGGACTGGTGAAGCCGGCGTATGCCTCGTTCCGCTCGCCGCTCGTCCAGATCGCGCGCCACGGCGGCCGGGTCACGCTCTGGGGGCAGATCCGTCCGCGCTCGGGCCGGCAGCCGTTCCGGGTCCGTCTCGAGGAGGACGACGGCGCGAGCTGGGTCGGAGGCACCCACTGGACGGACGCGAACGGGTTCTTCTCGATCACCGTCACCGCTCCGGCGGGCGCGCACCTGCGGATCTGGTCTCCGCGCGACAACGCATTCGGGCACGAAATCCTCGTCCGCTAGGCGCGCGCGTTGCTACCGGCCAACGGGCCGGTTTAGGGTCTTAGGCCGATGGCCCTCCTCGAGGTACGGGACGTGACCCTCCGTTTCGGCGGCATCGTCGCTCTCGACGGCGTGTCGTTCGACGTCGAGGAGGGGCAGATCTCGGGCCTCATCGGGCCGAACGGCGCCGGCAAGACGACCGCCTTCAACGTCATCACGCGGCTGTACCGGCCGGACTCGGGCGACGTGCTCCTCGACGGAGCGTCGCTCCTGAAGCAGCCCGCGTTCAAGATCGTCCGCAAGGGCGTCGCGCGCACGTTCCAGAACATCCAGCTCTTCCGCACGATGTCGGTCCTCGAGAACGTCCTCATCGGCGCGCACGGGCAGGGGCGGAAGGCGGGAACCGCCGAGGCGCTCGCCGTCCTCGACGTCGTGGGGCTCGCGGACCGCGCGCACTTCCCTGCGGTAGCCCTCCCGTACGGGATCCAGAAGCGCGTCGAGCTCGCCCGCGCGCTCGTCGCGAAGCCGCGGTTGCTCCTCCTCGACGAGCCGGCCGGCGGGCTGAACCACGAGGAGGTCGGGGAGCTCGGCGAGTTCATCAAGAGGATCCGCGCAGACTTCGACCTCTCCGTGCTTCTCGTGGAGCACCACATGAACCTCGTCATGAGCATCTCCGACCACGTGAACGTCATGAGCTTCGGACGGAAGATCGCCGACGGGACGCCGGCAGAGGTGCAGGCCGACGAGGCCGTGATCGAGGCGTACCTCGGCTCCGATGACTACGAGGAGCCCGAGCGCGAGGCTCCGCCGACCGTCGACGCGACCGACGACGTGCCCGACGACGAGGGCGGCGAAGCGTGACGACGCTGCTCGAGCTCGACCGGGTCGCCGCCCGCTACGGGCCGGTGCAGGCGCTGAGCGACGTCTCGCTCGTGGTGCGCGAGGGCGAGGTCGTCGCCGTTCTCGGCGCCAACGGGGCGGGCAAGACGACGACGCTGCGGGCGATCTCGGGCACGGTCTCGCGCACGGGTGGGATCGAGCTCGAAGGGAAGCAGCTGAAGGGCGGTCCCGAAGCCGCGGCCAGGGCGGGCATCGCGCACGTCCCTGAAGGCCGCGGGACGTTCGTCGATCTCACCGTGACGGAGAACCTCCGGCTCGGCGCGTACGCGCGTCGTGACCGCTCGGTGAAGGCGGACGTCAAGAGGGTCGGCGAGTACTTCCCCTGGATGGTCGAACGCGGCAGCCAGCGCGCGGGGACGCTCTCCGGGGGCGAGCAGCAGATGCTCGCGCTGGGCCGAGCGCTGATGAGCCGCCCGCGCCTGATGCTCCTCGACGAGCCCTCGCTCGGGCTCGCGCCCCTCATCGTGCGGGAGTTCTTCCGGATCGTCCGACGGTTGAACGAGGACGAGGGGCTCACCGTCCTCGTCGTCGAGCAGGACGCACGCATCGCCCTGGCCGCGTCGTCGCGCGCGTACGTCCTCGAGGTCGGCCGCGTCGCTCTGACGGGGACGAGCGCCGAGCTCCGCGACGACGAGTCGATTCGACGGAGCTACCTCGGGTACTAACGCGTGATCCTCGCCGCCTTCTCGGACTTCATGCAGCAGGTCGTCTCCGGCCTCGCGTCGGGCGGCATCTACGCGCTCCTCGCGCTCGCGCTCGTGATCATCCACCGGTCGACCGGAGTCATCAACTTCGCCCAGGGGGAGATGGCGACCCTCTCGACGTACATCGCATGGGCGCTCATCGCCCACCACGGCTGGCGCTATGGTCCCGCCTTCGTCGCGACGCTTGCCGTGTCGTTCGTCGGAGGCGTCGGCATCCACCGCGTCGTCATCAGGCCGGTCGAGCGGGGCAGCGTCCTGCGGATCGTCATCGTCACCATCGGCCTCCTCGTGGCGATCAACGGCTTCGTAATCTGGGAGTGGGGCGGCGAGCCGCAGCAGCTGCAGAGCCCCTTCGGCACGGACACGTACACGATCGGCGGAGTCGTCGTGGCCGCGCACGACATCGGCACGATCGTCGTCGCGCTCGGGATCGTCTTCCTGCTGTGGGCGCTGTTCCAGTTCACGAAGGTCGGGCTCGCGCTGCGCGCGGCAGCCGTGAACCCGGAGGAGGCGCGACTGGTGGGCGTGCGCGTCAGCTGGATGCTCGCACTCGGCTGGGGCCTCGCCGCACTCCTCGGGGCGGTCGCCGGGATGCTCACGGCGCCGACGGTCGGCCTCGACCCGAACATGATGGCCGCCGTCCTCATCTACTCGTTCGCGGCCGCGGTGCTCGGCGGCATCGACTCGCCGCTCGGCGCCGTCGTCGGCGGCCTCCTCATCGGTGTCCTCCTCAACATGCTGAGCTACCTGAGCCAGTACGGGATCTTCGACTGGTTCACCGAGGAGTTGCGGCTGCCGATGGCGCTCCTCGTCATCCTCGGCGTCCTCCTGGTGCGGCCGCAGGGCATGTTCGGCCAGCCGGAGGTGAAGCGGGTTTGAGCCCACGTACGCAGCGTGCCATCGGCTTCGTCGCATTCGCCTGCTTCGTGGCGTTCGTCGCCGTGCTCCCCGCGTTCGTCTCGGACTTCAAGGCTCGCGAGTACGCGTACGTCGCGATCTTCCTGATCGCGCTCCTCGGCCTGAACGTCCTCACCGGGTACACGGGCCAGATCTCGCTCGGCCACGGCGCGTTCATGGCCATCGGCGGGTACACGACAGCAATCCTCATGGCCGGCAACGAGCAGTTCGGCGGGCCGATCTCGGGCGGGCTGAAGGACGTATGGACGCTGCCGATCGCGGGGCTCGTCGCCGGGCTCGTCGGGCTCGCGTTCGGTCTGCCGGCGCTGCGCCTGTCCGGCCTCTACCTCGCGCTTGCGACATTCGCGATCGCGGTCGCGATGCCGTCCACGGTGAAGCGCTTCGAGGAGTGGACCGGCGGCGGCACGGGCATCCAAGTATTCGCGACGCCCGAGCTCACTGGCTCGATCACGAACGTACACGTCCTCGGACGAACGTTGACGCCCAACGACTGGATGTACTACCTGTCCTGGTCGATCGCGCTCGTAGCGTTCGCGGTCGCCTGGCTCATCCTTCGCGGACGGACGGGGCGGGCGTTCCGCGCCGTGCGCGACAGCGAGACCGCGGCGGTCTCGTCCGGCGTGAGCCTCGCGCGCTACAAGACGCTCGCCTTCGGGGTCAGCGCCGCGTATGCGGGCGTGGCCGGCGGCCTCTTCGTGATCGCGAGCGCATTCGTTAACCCGGACACGTTCCCCGTCGCGCTCTCGATCTTCCTTCTCGTGGGCATCGTCGTCGGCGGCCTGGGAGGGCTCTCGGGCCTCGTGTTCGGAGCGATCTTCGTCTACTACCTGCCGCTCTGGTCCCAGGGGCAGGACCTCGGCTCGCTCCTGCCCGACCGGATCGTGGAGGAGACGCAGAAGCCCGGCGGGCCGGCGATCGTCTACGGGATCGTGCTCATCCTCCTGATGTTCGTGCTGCCGAACGGCGTCGGAGGCCTTTTCCGGCGTGCGGGCCAGCTCCTCGGGCGCCGTCGCTACTCTCCGCGCAAGTAGATGCGCCTCAGGTCGACTCTTGCCGCCGCGGCTGTCGCCCTCGCCGTGGCCGCTCCCCTCGCGCTCGCGGGCTCGTCGTCCGACCCGGGCGTGACTTCGACGTCGATTCTCCTCGGCGGCACGTCGCCGCTCACCGGCCCGGCGGCTTCGTACGCGTCTGTCGCGCGTGGGGCGAAGGCGTACTTCGACTCGATCAACGCGAAGGGCGGGGTCGCGAAGCGGAAGATCGACTACGACATCGTCGACGACGCCTACAATCCGGCGCAGACGGTGCAGGGCGTGCGCCGCCTCGTCGAGCAGGACAAGGTCTTCGCCGTCTTCAACACGCTCGGGACGGAGTCGAACCTCGCGATCCGCGACTACCTCAACCAGATGAAAGTGCCGCAGCTGTTCGCAGCGTCCGGCGCGACCACCTGGGGGAGGGACGCCGCGAAGTACCCGTGGACGATCGGGTTCCAGCCGAGCTACGCCGCGGAGGGCTTCGTCTACGGCAGGTACGTCGCCCAGAACATGAAGAAGGCGAAGGTCGCCGTCCTCTTCCAGAACGACGACTACGGCAAGGATCTCCTCGGCGCGCTCAAGAGCGGGCTGGGCCGCTCGGGCTCGAAGGTCGTCGCCGCGGAGCCGTACCAGGTGACCTCGCCGGACGTCGGCTCGCAGATCGCCAAGCTGAAGGCGTCCGGCGCGAACGTCCTCGCGATCTTCGCGACACCGACGTTCGCGATCCAGGCCTACGTCTTCGCGAACCGGCTCGGCTGGAAGCCGAAGGTCATCGTCAACGGCGTCTCCGGGACTTCGAACATCATGGTGCTCGCGTCCGAGGGCGGGAAGAACAAGGTCGTCGAGGGCTCGATCACGACGAACGTCCTCAAAGATCCGACTGACCCGCGCTGGAAGAACGACGCGGGCATGAAGCTCTACCGCTCGCTGCTCGCGAAGTATTCGAAGGGGGCGAACGTCAACGACGTCTACCACGTGTACGGCATGGCGGTCGGGTACGAGACGGTCGGCCTCCTGCGGCGGCTCGGCGCGGACCCGACACGCGCGGGACTGATGAAAGCCGCGCGCTCGATGAACGACCCGAAGAACCCGTTCCTGCTCCCCGGGGTCGTCGTGAAGACGGGGTCGGGCGACAACTTCCCCGTGCAACAGGGCCGGCTCCAGCGCTGGACGAAGGGCCGCTGGGTCCCGTTCGGCGGTCTCTGGCAGTCCAAGCGAAACTAGTCGAGCGGCAAACGGGCCGCGGCCTGGCGCCGTCCGCGAGTGCGATCTCGGTGCTGGCACGTATTGCAGTCGCGGACGGTTCGGCGAATGATCTCGGGATGCGCGGTCTTCGGCTCGTCGCTTCAGGAGTCGCTCTCGCAACGACGACCTGTCTGACCGTCGGGTTCCTCCACGCCCTCGGCGTGCTGCCGTCGGACCAGGAGGACTGGATTCCGCTCGGTCTCTATCCGTTCATCGCCGTGGCGTTCCTCGCGCCGACAGTCGTCGGGCTTCTCATCGCCCTGCAGCTCCCGCGCAACCGGATTGCGTGGATCCTCCTGCTCGGCGCCCTGCTCCCATGCCTGCAGCTCCCCGCCGAGCAGGTCGTCGGAGCCGCCTGGGCATATCAATCGGAGGCCGCGACGCTCCCGCTCCTCTTCGTGTGGCCCGTCGCGATCGCGTTCGCGTTTCCCACCGGGCATCTGCTGTCGCGCCGGTGGGTATGGGTCGTGTGGATCGGAGTGCTGAGCTTCGGCCTCACGATCGGTCTGAAGCTGTTCGACCCGGAGTCGTACCCGCCGCCGAACGAGGACATTCGCAACCCCGTGCTCGGGAACTCGTTCGGCGAGTTCATCGTGGACAAGGGCATCTGGATCCCTTTCGCCCTCGGGGTGCTCGCGACGCTCTTCGCAGCCGCGATCGCGGTCATCGTGCGCTACCGCCGCTCGGTCGGCGTCGAGCGTCTCCAGATGCAGTGGCTCGTGTGGGGCGCGGCGCTCATCCCGCTGGTTCTCGTCCTCGACATCGTCATGAGCACCTGGTTCGGAGGCGGCGGCTTCGTGACGTTCGGGCTCCTTCTCGTTGCTCAGTGCTCGCTCGTCGCTGCCATCGGGATCGCGGTCGTGCGTTACCGCCTGTACGCGATCGAGCGACTCGTCAACCGCACGCTCGTCTACGTCTTGCTGACGCTGCTACTCGTCGCCGTGTACGCGGGGATAACGATCGGAGTGGGCGTTGTCGTCGGTGGCGACTCCGCCTGGGTCGTCGCGCTCGCGACCCTCGCCGTCGCGGTTGCCTTCCGCCCACTGCGATCGCGCATTCAGGATCTCGTGGACCGGCGTTTCCGGAAGGCGCGCTACGAGGGGGTGCGTCTCGTGCGCGCGTTCGAGGACGAGGTTCGCGCCGGTGCGCGTGCCCCTGAGGAAATCGGCGGCGTCCTTGCGGACGCGCTCCAGGACCCGCTCGCGGAGATCCTCTTCTGGATCCCCGAGTCCGACTCGTACGCGGACACGACGGGCGAGCGCCTCAGCGCGCCGCCCGACGACGAGCGTTCTCGCCACGAGATCCGGCGTGACGATGCACTGACTGCCGTGCTGCTTCACGAACCGGCGTTGCTCGAGCGGCGTGACCTCCTCGATGGTGTCCTCGCCGCGTCTGCGCTCTCGATCGAGATGGCGCGGCTCCGGGTCGAGGTTCGACTCCAGCTCGCCGAAGTTCAGGCGTCGCGGGCGCGGATCGTCGAAGCGGGCTACGAGGAGCGGCGCCGTCTCGAGCGCGACCTGCACGACGGTGCGCAGCAGAGACTCGTCTCCCTCGGCGTGCAGGTCCGACGCCTGCAGCTGAGCCTTCCGCGTGAAGCGCAAATCCTCTCGCCCGCGCTCGATCAGATCGTCGCCGAGGTCGGGGATGCGATTGCGGACCTCCGCCAGATAGCCGCCGGCGTGCGGCCCGCGCGGCTCGACGAAGGGCTCGCGGCTGCGCTCCGCGACCTCGCGCGAACATCTCCGGTCCCGGTCGACGTCGAGGCGAGCGGCGAGCGCGCGCCCGCGAGCGTGGAGGCGGCCGCCTACTTCGTGGCGTGTGAAGCGCTCACCAATGCCGTCAAGCACGGCTCGCCGTCCAAGGTCACGGTTCGAGCTGTGCAGGACAACGGCACGCTGCACGTGAGCATCGCGGACGATGGCGTGGGGGGCGCAGTGGTCAGACGTGGCTCTGGGCTCGCCGGCCTCCGCGACCGAGTTGCGGCGCACGGAGGGACGATCGAGATCGTGAGCCTGCGCGGGAGTGGAACACGCGTCGACGTGGCGATCCCATGCGAATCGTGATCGCCGAGGATACGGTTCTGCTGCGCGAGGGTCTCGCAGGGCTCCTCGAGGACGCGGGTCACTCGGTCGTCGCGCGCGTCGGCGACGCGGAGGCGCTCCTCGCCGTCGTCGCCGAGCATGATCCCGACCTCGCGATCGTCGACGTGCGGATGCCGCCGACATACGAGGACGAGGGCATGCGCGCGGCAGTCGAGATCCGCAAGCTCCATCCGAGCACCGCCGTGCTCGTCCTCTCGCAGCACGTCGAGAGCCGCTTCGCGATCGAGCTCGTGAGCTCTGGAGGCGGGTTCGGCTACCTGCTGAAGGACCGTGTCCTGGACGTCGGCGACTTCCTCGACGCCGCGGAACGCGTGAGTGGTGGTGGTTCCGCGCTCGACCCGGAGGTCGTGAAGCAGCTCCTCCCCCGT
>DASTWH010000212.1:0-8913 GCA_035758735.1 Gaiellaceae bacterium | reverse complement strand
GATCGAGGACGCGTACATGCCGTCGGTCGAGCGCGTCCTCGACGCTGCGCGCCGCGTCCTCGTCGCCTAGTGGCCCTGCACGAGATCCCGCTCGAGCGCCGCACGCTCCACGGCCACTTCTCGCGCGACCTCGCGCCGATCCTCACCGTCGAGAGCGGCGACTCCATCGGGCTCGCCTGCCTCAACTCCGGCTGGCGCACCGCCGAGCACGAGGTCTTCCCGGAGAGAGACGAGGAGCTCGACGCCGGGCACGCGCTCATCGGGCCCGTCGAGGTTCGCGGTGCGCGCGCCGGGCAGATGCTGGAGGTCTCGATCGAGGAGCTGCGGATCGGCGCCGGCGGCGTGACACAGGCTGGCGGCTTCGCCACACCACTGAACGAGCGGCTCGGCGTCGAGGACGGCGAGACCCTGACGCTCCTCTGGTCGCTGGACGCCGACTCGGCGACGGGTCGCTCCGATGCCGGACACGAGGTTGGGCTTGCCCCGTTCCTCGGCGTCATCGGGATGCCGCCCGACGAGCCGGGGATCCACTCGACAGCGCCGCCGCGCAGATGTGGCGGGAACATCGACTGCAAGGAGCTCGTCGCCGGGACCAAGCTCTTCCTCCCGATCCCCGTCGACGGAGCCCTCCTCTCCGCCGGCGACGGTCACGCCGCCCAGGGGGACGGCGAGGTCTCGCAGCTCGCCATCGAGGCGCCGATGGAGCGCGCCGTGCTCACGCTCTCCGTCCGCGACGACCTCCGGCTCGAGTGGCCGATGGCGTGGACGCCCGACGCGTGGTTGACCTTCGGGTTCGACGAGGACCTCGACGAGGCGGCAGCGATCGCGATCGACGGGATGCTCGCCCTCCTCCAACGGGAGCACGGGCTCGTCAGGCGCGAAGCCCTTGCTCTGGCGAGCGTCGTCGTCGACCTCCGGGTCACCCAGCTCGTGAACGGGTCGCGGGGGATTCACGCCCGAATCGCGCACGACGCGCTCCGCTAGACGACAATTCGACGCGATGTCGACGTGGATCGTCCAGCTGGCGATCGTCGCGCTCTTCGCGCTCACGTGTGGGCTGCTCGTTCTTGCCTGGATGCGCGGGCGACTCGGCGTCGCGGCGCTCGTGCTCTTCGCGGTGTCGGTCGTCGTCTGGGTTGCCGCATTCGTGGTGATCACGAACGACTTCCAGGGTGCGAACGACTTCACGTCGTGTCTCGACGACTGCCGCCCGATCCACTACGTCTCCGCGGTCGCGTTCATCGTGCCGCCGCTGATGATCGCGCTCGCGGCTCTCGCGATGCTGGTGACGCGGGGCCAGCGGTGGCGCGCACGCCGTGCGCTCGCGCACGACAATCACGGGTAGTGGCGAACGCATTCAAGCTTCCGGACCTCGGGGAGGGCCTGACCGAGGGCGAGGTCGCGCGGTGGCTCGTGGCCGAAGGGCAGGAGATCGCGGAGGACGACCCGCTGGTCGAGATCCAGACGGACAAGGCGACGGTCGAGGTCCCGTCGCCGTACGGCGGGACGGTGCTGAAGCTCCTGGTGGCCGAAGGCGACGTCGTCCCCGTCGGAACCGAGCTCGTCGTCATCGGTGCGCCGGGTGAGGAGGCCGCGGTGACCGCTCCTGCAGCCGCCGCGCCCGCCCCGAGCCGCGTACAGGCGACGCCTGTCGTTCGCCGCATCGCTCAGGAGCTGAACGTCGACCTCGCGACGGTCGCCGGAAGCGGTCCGGGCGGCCGGATCAGCGAAGAGGACGTTCGCGCCGCCGCGAACGGTGGCGAGGGCAGGCGCGAGCCTCTGCGCGGTGTCCGCCGCGTCATCGCCGAGCACATGGCCCGCGCACACCGCGAGGTGCCGCCGGTCACCTGGGTCGAGGAGTGCGACTTGGAGGACGTTCCGCTCGAGCGTCTGCTTCCGACGGTCGTGAAAGCGTGCGCCGACTCGCTTCGCGAGTTCCCGGAGCTCAACGCCCGTCTGGACGGGGACGCGATCCTCTACCTCGATCGCTACGACATCGGCGTCGCGATGCAGACGGACGACGGCCTGATCGTCCCGGTCGTACGCGGCGTGGACGAGAAGTCCGTCGACGAGCTCGCGGCCGAGATCGCGGGGCTGGCCGAGCGCGCACGTGCGGGGACGCTGGCTGCGGACGAGCTGCGGGACTCGACGTTCACCGTCACGAGCGCGGGCAAGCTCGCGGGTCTCTTCCAGACGCCGATCGTCAACCACCCGGAGGTGGCGATTCTCAGCGTCGGCCGCGTCGCGCCTCGGCCTGTCGTGCGCGACGGCGCCCTCGCGATCCGCCGGACCGGAACCGTCGCGCTGACGTTCGACCATCGCGTGATGGACGGCGCTCGTGCCGCAGCGTTCGGGCTCGCCGTCATCGCTCGACTCGAAACTCCGAGCTAGCGCTCTCTACACTCCGCCGCGTGGGGAGCTGGTACACGATCGGGCTCTGTCTCGGGCTCGGCCTGGGTCTGTCCGTGGCGATCACGGGGATCCTGGGGACGAATCTCCTCGGTATCGGTGCCGCCGCGATCGTCGGCGCCGTCCTAGGCGGTGCGATCGGGTTGTACATCGGCGACACGGCCGAGACCGTGGCGGGTGCCATCGGAGGCGTCGTCGGTGCCCTGTCCGCCGCGGCAGTCGTCGTCGGAGCGCTGCGTCGTGGCGCGACCCGGTTCGGGGTCGGCGCCTACGTGGGTGCGCTCGGCGCTGTCATCTGTCTCTTTGCGCTGATCCCGATCGTCGGCTACGTCCTCGTCGTCCTCCTGCCAGTACTGGCCGCCCGCATGCGCGGCCGTCAGGCCGCACGTTTCGCCGGCCTTCGAACACTGGCGAAGTGAGCTCACCCGTCGACGCCGCCGTCGCGCGTGCGGAGATGGTCGAGCGGCAGCTCCGACGCCGAGGCATCGCCGACGAGCGCGTCCTGTCTGCAATCGGTCGCGTGCCGCGCGAGCTGTTCGTGCCGGAGGGCCTCCGTTCGCACGCATACGACGACGGCGCGCTTCCGATCGGGCACGGGCAGACGATCTCGCAGCCATTCGTCGTGGCGACGATCTGCGCGCTCCTCGGGCTCGACGGGCATGAACGAGTCCTCGACGTGGGCACCGGCTCGGGGTACCAGGCGGCGGTGCTGGCCGAACTCGCCGCCGAGGTCGTGACGATCGAGCGCGTTCCCCAGCTCGCGGCGGAGGCGCGTGAGCGCCTTCTCGAGGCCGGCCTTCCGAACGTCGAGATTCGTGTCGGGGACGGCTCGCTCGGCGTTCCCGAGCGCGCCCCCTTCGATGCGATCGCCGTGGCCGCCGCCGCTCCGAGCGTCCCCAGGGCGCTGTACGAGCAGCTGCTCGACGGAGGCCGGCTCGTCCTCCCGCGGGGCTCGCGCCGCGGTCAGGACCTCGTGCTCGTCGTCCGCACGCCCGACGGCCCGGCCGAGCGGGCGTCGATCTCCTGCCGCTTCGTCCCTCTCGTAGGAGACGAAGGGTTTGGGGACGACTGATCGTATGGGGGGCGGTGATCTCGGCGAGCCCGACTACCCTGCGGTGACGGTGGAGTCCTCGCAGGTTTCGATCGACGCCGAAATCTCGGTCGCCCGGGTGCGCGCCGGCTTGCGCAAGCGCAAGAACTGGGAGCAGCTCGCGAAGTTCTGTGCCGTCGGGGCGACGGGCTACCTCGTCAACCTCGCCGTGTACGCCTTCCTCCTCGACGTCGTCGGGTTCCACTACCTCTCCGCGGCAGTCGGGTCCTTCCTCGTCGCAGTCACGAACAACTACCTGTGGAATCGGCTCTGGACCTTCAGGGCCCAACGTGGCGCGGTCGCGTACCAGGGGATGCGCTTCTTCGTCGTCTCGACGGCAGCTCTGCTCGCGAACCTCGCGGTGCTGGAGGTGCTCGTCACCATCGGGCTCGGCGAGTTCGTGGCCCAGGCGATCGCGATCGTGCTCGTCACGCCGGTGAACTTCGTCGGCAATAAGCTCTGGTCGTTCGGACCGCGAAGCTAGCCACCGTCGCCGCGGCCGCGCTCGCGGCCTTCTCGCTCGTCTTGCCTGCGACCGCGGTCGCGCAGACGAATCCGGCCGCGCTCGCGCGCCTCGACGAGGACGAGGCCGTCGACCTCGCGCTCGCGTATCCGAAGATCGCGGACTGGCTCGACCGGTACCCACCGGATCCCACGACCTCGGGCGACTACGACGAAGACGCGCGCACCTGGACCGTGAAGGTCTGGTCCGGAAAGGCGGGGCAGGTCGCGCAGGCGGTCGTCGACGACGCGACGGGGACCGTGGCCGAGGCGTGGACGGGCCCACAGGTCGCCTGGAAGATGGCGCGGGGACGCGAGGGCGCGTTCGGCGGCAAGACCCTCCTCAAGCCGTACGTCTGGCTCGCGTTCTGCCTCGTCTTCCTCCTCGGGCTCGCCGACCTGCGGTGGCCGCTCTCGATGCGGAACCTCGATCTGCTCGTCCTCCTCGGCTTCACGGTCTCGCTCGCGTTCTTCGACCGCGGGGAGATCTTCCGCAGCGTGCCGCTCGCCTATCCCGTGCTCGCGTACCTGCTCGCCCGCGGCCTCTGGGTCGGCTTCGGTCGCCGGTCCGCGCCGCTGACCTCGGTCTGGCCGACCTGGCTCCTCGCCGCGGCGGCGGTCTTCCTCCTCGGATTCCGGGTCGGGCTCAACCTCGAGGCGCCGCGCGGGGTCATCGACGTCGGGCTCGCGGGAGTCGTCGGTGCCGACCGGATCCTCGACGGCGAGGCGCCGTACGGGAACATGCCGCAGCGCGGAGACCTCGAGCCCTGTGGTCCCGAGGACGCCGAGGGGCAGGTGCGTGACCGCATCCAGACGAACGGGCGCTGCGAGGCGGCGATCGAGCGCGGCGACACGTACGGGCCGGTGTCGTACCTCGCGTACGTCCCCGCGGTCGCGACCTTCGACTGGAGCGGGAAGTGGGACTCGCTCCCGGCCGCCCATGCGACGTCGATCGCGTTCGACCTGCTGGCCGTTCTCGCCCTGGCGCTCGTCGGCCTTCGCTTCGGGGGGATGCGGCTCGCGGTGCTGCTCGCATTCGGCTGGGCGGCGTACCCGTTCACGGCGTACACGCTGAACGCGAACACGAACGACGCGATCATGCCCGTCTTCCTGGTCGCCGGGTTCTGGTTCGTCACGTCCGACTGGGCGCGCGGGTCGCTCGTCGCTCTTGCAGGCTGGACGAAGTTCGGCGCGCTGATCGCCGCACCCGTGTGGGCGACGTATCCGACCTACGAGCTTCGCCGCGTTCTCAGGTTTGCAGCTGCGTTCGCTGGCGCCACGCTGCTTGCCTTCTCGATTCTCCTGCTCGAGCCGTCACTGTGGGACGCCGTGCGCACGTTCTGGGACCGGACGATCGGGTTCCAGTCGGGCCGCGACTCGCCCTTCTCGATCTGGGGCTGGGGTCAGTACCACGCGCGCGGCATTCCGGACCTCGGGTTCCTCCAGCCGGTCGTGGCGGTCCTGGCAGTCACGCTCGCCGCCGTCCTCGCCTTCGTCCCGCGGCGAAAGGGCCCGGTCGAGCTCGCGGCGCTCACCGCCGCCGTCCTCGTCGCGTTCCAGCTCACGCTGACCCACTGGTTCTACCTCTACCTTCCGTGGGTGGCGCCGTTCGTCCTGCTCTGGCTGCTCCTCCCGGACGAGGAGCCTCAGGGAACGGAGACGCGGATCGCCTCGATGGACGAAGCCTTGCCCGTCCCGGAGTCGCACTCCACGAGCGCGCCTTCGATCCTCACGCCTCCCTGAGCCGTCTCGAAGCGGACGGGGAGGCCCGTCCGCATGCGCCGAATAGCCAGGTCCGCCTCGACTCCGATCACGGAGTCGTGCGGCCCGGTCATGCCCGCGTCCGTGATGAACGCGGTCCCCTTCGGGAGGACGGTCGCGTCCGATGTCTGGACATGGGTGTGCGTTCCGAGGACCGCCGTCACGCGCCCGTCGAGCCAGCGCGCGAGCGCCGCCTTCTCGCTCGTCGCCTCCGCATGGACGTCCACGAGGACTACCGGCGTCTCCTGTCTCACGGCGTCGACGAGCTCGTCGATGAGCTCGAACATCGACGTGGCGGGATGCAGGAAGAGCGAGCCGAGGACGTTGATCACCCCGAGGCGTCCGCCGTCCGAGGTCGGGACGACCGTGAGACCCCGACCGGGCGTGCTCCGCGTCATGTTCGCCGGTCGCACGACACGCTCCGAGGACGGGAGGTACTCGCTGATCTCGGTGCGGCGGAAGGCGTGATTCCCGAGCGTGATCGCGTCCACGCCCATGGCGAGGATCTGGTCGGCGAGCCTCGGTGTGATGCCGATCCCGTCGGCCGCGTTCTCCCCGTTCACGACGCATACGTCGACGCCCAGATCGGAGCGCATCGAGCCCAGCCGCTCCTGCAGCGCCCGCCTGCCGGGGGCGCCGACGACGTCGGCGATGAACAGGATGCGCAAGCGGCGCCGAGCCTATGGCACGCCGAGCGTCGCCGACGGAAAGACCTGAAGGGCGACGTTGTTCCCGCCGTCGGCGGCGTACTTCTCGAGTGCCTGCTGCTCGAAGCGGCTGATGTCCGCGACGGTGCCGAGCTTCGACGACCCCGCGGCAACGTTCGCGCCGACCGTGAGAACCGGATCAGGGTGGACGTTCTGGATCGAGACCACGAGCGACGGGGCGGAGGACGGGCGGAGCTCGATCTCCGCTCCGACCGTGCGGCCCGAGACGATCTGGTCGCGGATGGCGACGACGGTCCCGTCGACCGGCGAGTAGACGTCGGTACCGGCGACGGCGCCCACGTCGAGCGTTCGCAATGGGCCGCCGGAAAGCTGGTACCAGGCGAGGCCGCTGCGAGACGCCCCCGTGATGCGGCGCCACAGCCGTGCGACGAGCCCCTCGTTCACCTGCGGCCCGACGGGCTTTACGACCAGGGCGCCGTCCTCGCTGCCGTGGAAGCCGATCGCGGTCACGCCGCCCTCGGCGACGGGGGACTGGACTCGCAGGTTGCCGACCGTGGCCAGGATGTGCGGCTCCGGCGGCGCCGACGTCACCGGCAGCGGCGCGGGCCGGCTCACCGCGGGCGCGCTCTCGTTGTCGAAAGCCGTCAGTGCCAGAGTGATGACCGCGAGTACCGCGATGACCGCGGCCACCGCGAACCGGCGCGCCCGCGCCTGCGCGCGTCGCCGATCGGCACGGAGACGCGCGGCGTGGCGTGAACGAGGAGTCGCGGTAGCCATTGCACGGACCGTAGCAAGGCCTCCGACGGGCGCTTTCCAGGCCCAACTGTACGATCCGGCCATGGCCGGACCCGGCCCGACGATCCAGATCCCGCGGTGGATCCAGCTGGTCGTCCTCCCCGTCGCGCTCGTCCTCGCGTTCCTGCTCGCGAAGACCCTCGGCCATGTCCTCTTCCTGTTCCTGACCGCCGCGGTGATCGCGTTCACGCTCAACCCTCTCGTGCGCGACCTCACGCGATTGAAGGTGCCGCGCAGCCTCTCGGTCGCGGTCGTCTACATGATCTTCCTGGCCGTCGTCGCCTCGCTCCTCATCGCGATCGGCGCGGTCGCGGTCGACCAGGCCCGCGAGGCGGCGGACCGCATCGACGAGTACGTCACCGAGAACGAGTCCGGCGATCAAACGGCAGCGGAGCTCGACATCGACCGGCTCCAGGCCTGGCTCGACGACCACGGTCTCGAGCAGATTCAGATCCGCGAGCAGGTCAACGAGTGGCTCGACGGGCTGAGCGCGGGCGAGATCTCCGGCTACGCGCAGGACGCGATCTCGTTCGCCCAGGGCGCGGCGTTCTCGGTCGTGCTGCTCCTGTTCTCCGTGATCCTGATCGTCGTCATCTCGATCTACATGCTCCTCGACATGCAGCGGCTCGAACGCACCATCGACTCGCGCTTCCCACCGCACGGCGGTCCGCCGCTGACCCACAGGATCGAGGGAGCGCTCTGGGGCTACCTGAAAGGTCAGGCGATCCTCTCCACCGTCATCGGGACGAGCGCTGGCGTCGGCATGTACATCCTCGGCGTCACCGGTCTGGTCGAGGGCGCCGAGCAGTACGCGCTCCTGTTCGGGCTCTGGACGGCATTCATCGAGGTGATCCCGTACATCGGCCCATGGCTGTCGGCCGTGCCGCCGTTGATCTACGCGCTCTTCGCCGATCCGCCCTGGGGACTCGTCTGGGTTGCGCTCCTCTTCCTCTTCATCTACCAGGTGGAGGGGCACATCGTCGTCCCCAACGTGATGGCGAACGCACTGCGTCTCCATCCCCTGCTCGTGATCTTCGGGCTTCTCGCCGGCGGCGAGCTGTACGGGATCGCCGGCGTGCTCGTCGCGCTGCCGACGATGGCGGGCGGGCGTGCGATCTGGGAGTTCTTCCGCGAGCGGGTGCAGCTGGAGAGCTGGGACGAAGGCGGCCCGGAGGTGCCGGTCGAGGTCGAGCTCGAACCGCCAAAAGCGGCGAGCGGGTCGCGGTAGCCTCTCGCGCCGTGTGGGAGACGATCACGGCTGAGGCCGCGGCCGAGAGCCCGCTCTGGGCGGAGGCGACGCGCGCCGAGGACGAGCAGGACCGCGAGCCTGTCTTCTCCGCGCTCGCGCCGCAGGAGCATGCGCTCGGGCTCGAGACGATCTACGAGGGCTACCTCGTCCACTACGGTCGGTCGCGCCTGTTCGCGCCGGATGACCGGGACACCGCGCTCCTCCTCGGCGACTACCTGTACGCGCACGGGCTCGTGCACGTCGCCGAGACGGGCGACGTCGCTGCCGTCTCCGACCTCGCTGAGCTCATCTCGCTCTGCTCGCAGGCGCGTGCCGACGGCCGTGACGGCGACGGCGCGGCGTGGGCAGCGACGTCCGCCGCGCTGGGCGGCGGCGGTCTCGACCTCGCGCGGGCGGCGCTTCGCGAGAAAGGCGATCCGAGCATGCTCGACGCGGTCGCG
>DASTWH010000194.1:0-10416 GCA_035758735.1 Gaiellaceae bacterium | reverse complement strand
CACCGGGGTATGCACGGGACGCGCTTTCGTTGCATCCCTCGCACACCTGAACCGCACACATAAGCGAAATCCGCATGCCTGCTAGGTGCGAAATGGGCCGTGAAGGATTCGAACCTTCGACCTTGGGATTAAGAGTCCCCTGCTCTACCAACTGAGCTAACGGCCCGGGCGGCCAAGTGTAGCCCCGCTCTCAGGGCTTCAGGCCGGTGCAGCCGCGCAGGGAACGCCACGTTTCGAGCTCGTGACCTCGCTCGGCGCCGGTCAGTGGGCGGGGCACGCCGTCGACGATCCGCGCGGGCACCCACCGGTAGGAGAGAACGCGCCGTCCGTCCACCGTCGCGAGCAACACGCCGGACCGCGTCGAAAGCTCACTCGTGCCGTACCAGACGAAGTTCCCGAGGCCGTAGCCGACGAGGGCGCGGCCCATCCGCCCCGCGCCCTGGACGCGGTGGGCGTGGCCGCCGACGACGATGTCGGCACCGGCCGCGACGAGTTGCTTCGCCAACCTCCGCTGGTCGCTCGAGGGGCACTGCTCGAGCTCGACGCCCCAGTGCAGGAAGACGACGACCGTGTCGGATGTCTGCCGGGCGGCGCGAACCGCTCGTACGAGGCGCGGGACGTCCTTCGCCGACGCGAGCCCGGGCTTCCCGGGTCCGGCCGTCCAGGCCGAGATGAGCTCGTCGTCGAGCACCTGCGTCGCGCCGATGACGGCGATCCGTTGTCCCTTGACCGTGCGACGGAACGGCCTGTACGCCTGCGTGTCGTCGAGCCCGATCCCGATGAGAGGGAAGCGGTAGCGCCTCGCGGCGGCGAGCGAGTCGCGCAGCCCCACGATGCCGTAGTCGAGGCCGTGGTTGTTGGCCATCGACGCGACATCGACGCCCGCTCCTCGCAGTGCCGCGAACGCCGTGGCCGGCGCTCGGAACGTGAACTCCTTCGCAGTCGGCGAGCCGCCGTTCGTCACCGCCGTCTCGAGGTTGACGACTGCGATGTCCGCACCGCTGAGGATGGGCGCGACCGGCGCGAGCGCGCGGTTGGCGTCGGTTGCAAGCTGCGATTCGAGTGCGCCTTCGAAGTGGACGTCGCCGCCGAAGGCGAGGACGACGGGCTTGCCATCAGGACGCGCGACCGCGTCGTTCGCGGCCCCGGCAGCGAGCGCGGCGACGGCGATCGCGACCCCGACGACTCCGAGGATGCGTGCGAATCCGGGCATCACGCCACGATAGCCATGGGCCCGACGGTTCGATCCCACGACCGCAACCCGTTGGAGTAGGCTCGGAGCCGGTGCGCAAGGGGATCGTGCAGCTGGTCGCGATCGGCGTCGTGATCGGCATCGCCGTGACGCTCGTGGCTGTCCTCTTCCAGTGGCTGCCGACCTCGAACAGCGAGGAGTTCGACCGGATCCAGGACATCTACTGGTTCGCGACGGTCATGTCGATCGTCATCTTCTCGCTCGTCGCCGCGGTGGTCGTGTTCTCGGTGTGGAAGTGGCGCGTGCAGCCCGACGACGACGCGGAGGGGCCGCCGATCCACGGTCATACGGGGCTGGAGATCGTCTGGACCGCCGTGCCCGCGATCCTCGTGATCGCTCTCGGCATCGTGAGCGCGTTCGTACTCTCCGAGAACGGCAAGGCGAGCGACAACTCCCTTCAGGTGACGGCGATCGGCCAGCAGTTCGCCTGGAAGTTCCGCTACCCGGACTACGGCGACGTCGAGTCCGGCGAGCTCGTGCTTCCGGTGGGGAAGCAGGCGCAGTTCACGATGCAGGCCGTCGACGTGCTCCATTCCTTCTGGGTGCCGCAATTCGGCCAGAAGATGGACGCCGTGCCCGGCATAGAGACGCACGTCAACGTGACCCCGAAGCACACGGGTGAGTACGCCGTCGTCTGTGCCGAGCTCTGCGGGCTCGGGCACGCGACGATGCGCGCCAAGGCCCGTGTCGTGACCCAGACGGAGTTCGACAAGTGGATCGAGGAGCAGCGCGCGTGACCGCCACCCACCCGGAACAGGACGTCCAGCAGTACCCGGCGCACTTCGAGCCGCCGCGCGGGTCGACGTGGAAGCTCGTCTTCGGGCCCGGCCTCCTCCGCGGGGCCTGGATGGCGGTTCTCGGCTTCGGTCTCGGGACGCTCCTCGTGCTCGCGCTGCGCGCCTGGTGGGGGTGGGATCCCGTCTGGAACACGGAGGTCGTGCTCGTCGTCGGCGCCATGGTGGTCGCGCCGATCTTCTTCCTCGCCGGCATCGGGTCGTTCGACTATTGGCTGTACTACATCTCCGGCCGACCGACGGTGGCGGAGGATCACTCCGGCCACGGCGCTCGCACGTGGAGGGACTACTTCCGCGTCAACACCGATCACAAGGTGATCGGGATCCAGTACCTCGTCACGACCTTCTTCTTCTTCACGGTCGGCGGGCTCATGGCGATGTTCTTCCGCGCCGAGCTGGCCCAGCCGGGCCTGCAGTTCGTCGACTCGCAGACCTTCAACGGCCTCGTGTCGGTGCACGCGACGCTGATGATCTTCCTGTTCATCATTCCCGCCTTTGCGGGCCTCGCGAACTTCGCCGTGCCGCTCATGCTCGGCGCTCCGGACATGGCGTTCCCGCGACTGAACGCGCTCTCGTTCTGGCTCCTGCCGATCGCCGGGATCATGTTCGTGGCCAGCTTCCTCGCGCCGGGCGGTGCGTTCGGCGCCGGCTGGACGGGCTACGCGCCGCTCTCGGAGGGGCAGCCGCTCGGCCAGACCTTCTTCAACATGGGCGTTCAGTGGGCAGGGGCGTCGTCGATCATGACCGCCCTCAACTTCCTCGTGACCATCATCACGATGCGGGCGCCCGGGATGACGTTCTGGCGGATGCCGCTCCTCGTATGGGCGAACTTCACGACGTCACTGCTCGTCGTCCTCGCGACGCCGTTCATCGCCGGCTCGCAGTTCTTCGTGATGTTCGACCGGATCATGCACACGAGCTTCTTCGTGCCCGAAGGCGGCGGCTACGTGCTCGGCTACCAGCACATCTTCTGGTTCTACAGCCACCCGGCCGTCTACATCATGATGCTGCCCGGCTTCGGGATCGTCTCCGAGGTGATCTCCTCGATGTCGCGGAAGCCGATCTTCGGCTACCGCTTGATGGCGCTCTCGCTGCTCGGGATCCTCGTGCTCGGGTTCTCGGTCTGGGCACACCACATGTTCGTCGCAGGCATGGCGGACTGGCTGCGCGTCCCGATGATGATCACGACGCTCCTCATCGCGATCCCGACCGGGATCAAGGTGTTCTCGTGGATCGCGACGCTCTGGCGCGGCCGCATCCACCTGACGACGCCGATGCTCTTCGCGCTCGGCTTCGTGACGATGTTCGTCATCGGCGGCCTCTCGGGGATCTACCTCGGGTCCGTGCCGATCGACATCGCCGCCTCGGACACGTACTTCATCGTCGCGCACATCCACTACGTGCTCTTCGGCGGCTCGGTCTTCACGATCTACGCCGGCGTCTACTACTGGTTCCCGAAGATGACCGGGCGGATGTACTCCGAGACGCTCGGCAAGTGGCACTTCTGGCTGACCTTCGTGAGCTTCAACGCGACGTTCTTCCCCATGCACTACGTCGGCCTGCGCGGGATGCCGCGGCGGGTCTTCGACTACGACGAGGCGTTCGGGAACCTGAACCTCTTCATCTCGATCGCGTCGTTCGTGCTCGGGGCCTCGTTCGTCCTCTTCGTCTACAACATGATCACGAGCTGGGTGCGCGGCCCGATCGCGGAGGCGAACCCCTGGCACGCACGCACGCTCGAGTGGCAGGTCTCGTCCCCGCCGCCGATCTTCAACTTCGACGAGATCCCGCAGGTCGTCGGAGGCCCCTACGAGTACGGCGTCCCCGGCGCGCAGCACGCGATCCTCAGTCCGACGAAGCAGGCGGCCGAGGAGGTCCACGCATGACCGAGGCCACCACGCTCCTCGTGGTCGCGAACGAAACGCTCGTCGGCGACGAGCTCGTCGACACGCTCCGCCGCCGGGCCGAGCGCGGACCAGTCCGGGCGGTCGTCGTCGCTCCGGTGACGCCTCCCCGCGAGGGCTACGTCGTGTACCGCGACTCGCGAAGGGCAGCGGCGGAGCGTCGGCTCGACCGCGTCCTCGCCTGGTTGCGCCTGGCGGGTATCCCCGCGCACGGCGACGTGTACGACGACGCTCCGCTGAGCGTGGTGAAGGACGTCCTTGCCTCGGAGGACATCGACGAGATCGTCGTCTGCACGCATCCGGCGACGAAGTCGGGCTGGCTGCGGAAGAACCTCATCGACGAGATCCGGAAAGTCGCCGGCGATCGGCCGGTGGAGCACATCGTCTCCGACGTCAGCGGCAGGTCCGGCGCGAACGTGCTCGTCGTCGCCAACGAGACGGTCGTGGGCGAGCCGCTCCTCGACCGGATTCGAGCACGCGCGGCCGAAGGCCCGGCGACGTTCCTCATCGTCTGCCCGCAGAGCGACCCGTCGCGTGGGGAGCACCCCGAAGCCGAGCAACGGCTGCGCTCCGCACTGTCCATCCTCCGCTCCGAGGGCCTCGAGGTACACGGGCAGATCGCCCACCCGGACCCGTTCGTCGCTGCGATGGAGCACGTCGAGGACGAGCGGACGGACGAGATCATCGTCTCGACGTTCCCCGGCGAGCGCTCCGGCTGGCTGCGACGTGACCTCGTCGGCAGGTTGCGTGCTCAGAGCGGGGTGCCCGTTCAGCACGTCGTCGTCGAGGAACTCGTGGAGGCAGGCGTATGACGTCCCACGCCGAGACGCTGCACGGCCACCACGACGACCATCACGGGCCGCCCTCCGCGAATCAGAGCTCGCGCGTCGACGCGCGCGTGCTCGGGATGCTGCTCTTCATCGGGTCGGAGATCATGCTCTTCGGCTCGTTCTTCGCGGCCTACTTCTTCATCCGGGTCGTCAACCCCGACTCGTCGACCATAACGCCCGACGCGTGGCAGTACTGGCCGCCCTGCAAGGAGCCGCCGGTCGGAGGGCAGTGCACGGCCGGCCAGTACGAGTTCCCGGTCTTCGTCGCCGGCGTCAACACGGCGATCCTCGTGACGTCGAGCTTCACCGTCCACTGGGCGCTCCAGTCGATCAAGCGCGGCCACCGCGCGGGCTTCCTCGCCGGCATGGTCCTCACCTTCATCATGGGGCTCGCGTTCCTCCTGACGCAGGTCATCGAGTACTTGAACGTCGGCTTCAACACGGGCGACGGTGCGTTCGCCTCCGTCTTCTTCGGGCTCACCGGCCTGCACGGGGCGCACGTCGCGGTCGGGCTGAGCCTCTTGCTAGTGGTCATCATCCGGGGCTTCCGCGGCCACTACTCGCCGGAGCACCATCACGGTGTCGAGCTTCCCGGGATCTACTGGCACTTCGTCGACGTGATGTGGATCGTCGTGTACACGGCGGTCTATCTCCTCTAGCTCAGGGAGGATTCGCCAATGGAGAGTCCATTCCGGAGCGAGGAAGCGGCTTTCCGGTTTCTGCTGATCACGATCGGGGCGTTCGCCCTCATCGTCGTCGCGTCGTGGATCTCGCCTGTGCTCGGCTTCCTCACGTTTCTCGCGCTGTCGGCCGCTGCGGTGGCCGTCTACCTCCGCCAGCGGGGGCCTGCACCGGAACAGGCGCACGTCGAGCCGTTCGGAAACCCCGAGGAGCGCCGCGTCCTCGTGGTCGCCAACGAGACGGTCGGCGGACAGGAGCTCCTGAGCGCCATCAGCACGCTCGCGATCAGCCAGAAGTCACACTTCCGCGTCGTCTGCCCGGCTCTCAACTCGCGCCTGAAGACCTTCACCTCCGACGAGGATCCCGCCCGCGAGGCGGCCCAGGCCCGGCTCGACGCGACGATCGCTCGTCTCGCGTCGGTCGGAATCGACGCGCACGGCGAGGTCGGGGACGGCGACCCGCTCGTCGCGGTCGACGATGCGGTGCGGACATTCGGACCCAAGGAGATCGTCATCTCGACCCACCCGCCCGGGAGGTCGAACTGGCTCGAGCGCGGAGTGGTCGACGCAGTCCGGGCGCGCTACGACGTGCCGGTCACGCATGTCGTCGTCGACCTGGACGACGTGCCCGTGAGCGAGGCCTACTTGCCGGCTGCGGACGAGACGTAGTCCGCCACTGCCTGGATCTGCTGCTCGTCCAGCGAGTCCTTGAACGACGGCATCCCGCCCTGGCCGTTCGTCACGCGGTCGACGACGAGATCCTTGGGAGGACTCGCGTCGTCGAGGTTCGGCCCGACCTGTCCCGTCGTTCCGGCGTCAGTGAGCGTGTGGCAGCTCGCGCAGTTCGCCTGGAAGATCGACTTCCCGTCGGTCGGCTGCTCGGCGGTCACGCCGGTACCGGCGACGGACCCGACGTAGACGGCGACGTCCGAGACCGCCTGATCCTGGTCCTCGACGCAGAAGCCCGGCCCATCCACGTCGTCGCACGAGGGCAATGTGTCGTCGACTGCGGGCATCCCCGGGGCGCCCGTGGACGTCTCCGTGATGGGGAACTTGATCTGGCTCGCGACCACCTGCGTGAAGGTGTCCGACGTCATTCCGGCCTGGCGGGCTTGTGCGAACGCGTCGTCGAGGTCCGGCCCGATCGTCCCGTTCGTGCCGGCGTCGGCAAGCGCATGACAGCCTCCGCACGCCTGTACGAAGAGCTTCTTCCCGGTGCCCTGGCTGCCCTCGCTCGTATAGCCGCCGGTGCCGCAACCGGACAGCACGACGACCAGTCCAGCCGCGCAGACCGCTGCAACGAGGACGACGGGCCTCACGGCACGCGAGTCTAATGAGTCGAGCGACGGACGAGGGCTCGTACCGATCCGGTCGCGCAGCGACCGGCTTCAGGGATCTTCCGCACGCTCGGAGATTCCGCATTAGCGGATCTCCGATGCGTGCACTAACCCGTCGCGCCGAACTGCCGGATCTGCTTCAGGAGGCGTCGCACCTCTGGCGCCGTCGGGTCGTTCGGCGCGAGCTTCAGGAACGCCTCGTATGCGGCGATCGCCGTCGCGAAGTCGTTCGCGGACTGAGCCGCCTGTGCGAGCTCGAGCTGGACGCTCGGATCCTTCGGCTGGGCCACGGTGATCTTGCGGTACTGCTCGACCGCCAGGGCCGACGCGGACTGGATCTCGGAGGCAGCGGCGGAGATCTGCTGCTCGTAGCTCGTACTCACGGCGTTCGTGATCGGATCGGGCTCCAGCTCACTGCCGCCGATCTGGAAGAGCGTGTCGCGAATCGCACCCGGCGCGTAGTAGTCGGAGCGGGCCTGGTAGATCTGGGCGCGCTCCTGCGCGGCAGACGCCTTCTGGAGGTAGAGGGCGGCGAGCTCGCGCAGCGCGTCCGTGTCCTTCGGGCGGAGCTGGGTGTAGCTCTGCAGGGCATCGATGGCCTCATCGGTGTTTCCGGCAGCCTGCTGCGCCGTCGACAGGTCTCTGAACGCCTTCGCGTCCTTCGGGTTGTCGAGGACGCGCTTCTCGGCGTCGGAGACGGAAGGCTGTCCGCCGCCTCCTGCCGCGTCGCGGATGACGTCGCCGAAGCCGATGCCGCCTGCGCCGACACCGAACCCGACGAAGCCGAGCCCGAACACGAGTGCGAGGAAGAGGAACATCCACTTCGCATGCCTGCGAAGCCGCGGGAAGAACATGGTGTCCTCGATTACGACGTCGGATCTGCGGACTGCAGCAGCCGGCTTCGCGCGCTGCGCGCGGCGTCGATCAGCTCGAGCCATGTCTTCCCTCCCTTCTCATACCGCGGTTGACCGGACACGAGAGTAGCGACGACGCCGTGAGGCGATCCTCCGAGAACTGCCCCCGTAACGGGATCTTCCCATGGGATGAACCCCGTGTCGGAGAGCGAGAGAACGGTGAGATCGGCCTGCTTGCCGGGGACGAGCGAACCCAGAGATCCGTCGAGCCCGAGCGCTCTCGCGCCGCCGAGCGTGGCCAGCTCGAGCGTGTCGGCGGCGGTCAGTGCGTCGGGGCGTCCCTCCCGGGCGCGCGCGCCGACGATCGCCGCTCGCATCTCGTCGAACATGTCGAACGACGGAGTCGATGCCGGGCTGTCCGTGGCGATGCAGACGCGGATCCCCGCGTCTCGGAGCGCCGTCAGGGGCGCGACGCCGCAGCCGAGGATCCCGTTCGAGCGAGGGCAGTGGGCGACCGCGACGTCGTGCTCGGCGAGGAGCGCGATCTCCTCCTCGTCGGCCTTCACGCAGTGCGCTGCGATGACGTTCGAGCTGAGGAGCCCGGCTTCGGCGAGCCCGCGAATGCCGGTCGTCCCGAGCGGCGCGACGAGCAACTCCGCGAACGACTCCCAGCCGCCCCGGCCCGTCCGGAGGAACTCGTTCTCGTCGTCGCTCTCTGCGAGGTGCGTCGCGATCGGCAGGTCCAGCTCTGTGCACGCTCGGTAGAGATCGACAGAGCACGTGTAGGGAGCATGGGGGGAGATTCCGAGCCTGACCTCGTCCGAGAGCGAGCCCGCGACGCGCTCGCGCATCGGCTCGAAGCGCTCGGCGATCGGTGCTGCCGTCTCTCCGAACACCTCGAGATAGATCGTTCCTCGCAGGCCGAGCTCGCCGCACGCGGTGGCGGCGGCGCCGCTGAAGCTGCAGTCCCCGACTGTCGTGATCCCGGAGCGGAGGCAGTTCGCGACTCCGGCGCGCGCGATCGCCTCCATGTCCTCGAGTGCGATCCGCGACTTGCGCCGGACGTGGAGCCCGATCCAGTCCGCGAAGCGGAGCCCGTCCCCGAATCCCGCGTACACGTCGTATTCCAGGTGCGTGTGCGCGTCGACGAAGCCGGGGAGGATGACTGCCTCGTCGTAGTGGACGGAGTCGCCGAGCTCCTCCCGCGGCCCGACGGCGGCGATGGTGCCGGTGTGGTCGTCGATCTCGACGGCGCCGTCACGAATCGGTGCGCCCTCGACGGGCACCACCCAGTCGGCGGAGAGGACTGTCACCAGCCGGCTTCGGCGTAGTCCTCGTCCCAGCCGCGGTCCCACCGGCGTTCCATGAGGACGGAGAGCCAGACGGACATCTCGTAGAGGATGAGCAGCGGGACGGTTTCGAACAGGAGCGAGACCGGGTCGACCGTCGGCAGGAGGATCGCGAACACCAGCAGGAGCACGTACGCGATACGCCTGTTCTTGCGCAGGCGATCGGAGGTCAAGACGCGCAGCCGTACGAGCGCGAGCACGAAGATGGGCATGAGGAAGGCGAGGCCGCCGGCGAGGAGTGTCAGCGCGGCGAAGCTGTAGTAGTAGCTCGCCCGGATCTGGATGTCGTAGATGTTGTCGTCGTACGACGTGAGGAAGTCCAGCGCGCGGGGGAGCACGATGTAGTACATGAACAGAACGCCGCATACGAACAGCCCCGTCGCGAGAAGGACGAACACGAGGAGGACCCGCTCGAAGTGCGGCTCGACGGCGGGGGCGAGGAACGCCCACGCCTGCCAGAGCAGGATCGGGAGCGCGATCGCGATCGCCGCGATGAAGCTCACCTTGACCGACGTCGTGAACGGCTCGGTGACGCCGAGCGTGACGAGCTGCTTGTCGTTCGGGAGCGGGCCCGTGAGCCACTCCATGATCCGCTCGTGGAACACGAACGTCACGATGAAGATCGGGATGATCGCGAAGAGGGCGATGATGAGGCGCGACCGGAACTCGTCGAGGTGCTCGACGAGCGTGGCCTCTTCACCGTGGCTGAGACGGCGTGGGAGCCACCGGCGGATCATCGCGGGGAGTCCCTAGCTGACGGGCTGGCGCTCCGACTCCGGCTCTGTCTGCGCGACCGGCTCGGAGGCGGGGGGCGAGAGCTCGACTTTCGTGGGCGTCGGAGTCGTCTCCACCGGCTCCGACTCCATCCCGCTCACGCCGTCCTTGAACTCGCGCATCCCCTTGCCCAGCGACCGCCCCATCTCGGGCAGGCGCTTGGCTCCGAACACCAGTAGGAGGACGACGAGCAGGATGAGTAGCTCTGGAAGTGAGATGCCGAAGGGCATGCGCGCACCTTAGCACCGGCCCTGCACGAGACCGAGGCCCGCCCTCGTCGCCGAGTGCTCTTCATCGGCCGGCTGGTGCGATGGGGCTACCATGTGGCAGGCGGGCAGTACTGCCTGCTGGATTGCTTCGAGGAGGTCACCCTTTCGTATGGCACAGCTCGAGATCAGAGATCTGCACGTCGCCCTCGAGGACGGCACCGAGATCGTCAAGGGTGTCGACCTCGAAGTCGACCTCGGGCAGAAGCACGCGGTCATGGGCCCGAACGGATCGGGCAAGTCGACGCTCGCCTACGCCCTCATGGGGCATCCCGCCTACGAGGTGACGGAGGGCCAGATCCTCTTCGACGGCGAGGACCTGACCGAGCTGGGGGCGGACGAGCGCGCGCAGCGCGGCCTCTTCCTCGCGTTCCAG
>DASTWH010000152.1:0-2142 GCA_035758735.1 Gaiellaceae bacterium | reverse complement strand
GCACGACCCGCACCAGGTGCACGTTTTCGACGCGCTGTACTGGCCTCCCGAGCCGCTCGAGCGCTGGGCACGACGCCGCATTGCGCACGATACGGCTGGCGCCTCCTCGGGTTCCCCGGACTACATGGCAACCCAGGGTGGAGCGCTGCGGGTCTTCTACCAGCGGCGGACGAGCCGCGGCACGACGCCGTTCAGCAAGAAGCTGCAGGCGGCGCTCGCGCCGCTGCTCCAGGGGGAGCTCGCCAGGTGGTATCGCGTCGAGGCGAGCGCCTACGACCACTTCCAGATCCCCCGGCGGTACGGCTGGCGGGTGCTGGCGGACGCATCCGCCGACGTTCCCGATGCATCCGCCGCGGCGCCGGCGCGACAGGGAGCGCGCGAGCTCGAAAGCGTCGGCACGACATTCGCGCACGACGTCGAGGACGTCCGCGAGGCAGCGCTCGATGAGGTCGAGGAGCCGGGCGAGGCGTCTCCGGAGGTCGAGCTGGAGGATCTCGCTCCACCGCCGCTGAACGCGCTCGCCGAACCACGCTCCCGGCATCGCCCGCGGGAGGCGGAGCACGAGCACACGGTGGCGAGCGACGAGCACGCCGACCTGGACGAGTCCTCCGCTGCGTATCTGTTCGACGAGGCGGAGCTCGAGGACCTCGACACCGACGACGGGGTGGGCGAACTCGGCACGGGCCACGAGGACGAGGTCGAGTCGCTTCTCGAAGGGGTCGATCTCTACGCAGAGGCGGCCGAACCGGACGTCGCCTTCGAGCAATCGGGGGTGGAGGAATGGGAGGAATGAGCGTGACCGGGGCGGTCAGCCCGTTCCAGGAGGACGAGGCGACGTTCTTCGGCTGGCGGCTGCCCTGGTGGTTCCCGATCCCGGGCGTGCCGCGTGGCAGGTGGGTCGTGCTCGTTGCCGGCTTCGACTACGAGAGGAAAGGCGTCGACTTCGAGAAGATCGCCCTGAGCCGGATGCGGCTCCTGATCCGCCGGAACATCGCAGCGCAGAAGAACCTCGGGACATCGTTCTCCAGCGTGGTCGACACTGCGCCGCGGTTCGTGCTCTTCGACTTCCGTTCGGGCGTCGTTCGCACCTCGGTTGCGAGCCAGCCGGATGGCAAGCGTGCGTGGAAGGAGATCGCACGCTTTCAGCCGGTGTCCGCGTCGAACTACTCGGCGGGAGGGCACGCATTCGACACGGACCAGGCCGGGCGGATGTCGGTCACGGACGTCTACGACCACCTCCGGATGCTGGGCACGACCGAGCCGGGCTCCGTCGCCGAGCTCAGCTTCCTCTCGCACGGGTGGGTCGGCGGCCCGATCCTCGTCAACAGCTTCGACGGGTCCGCCGCCGGCGTCGACACGCGCGATCCGAACGACAAGGACCCGCGTACGGAGAAGGACTTCATCGCCCCGACGATGGACGCGCCCGCGCTGGCCGAGTTCCGTGCAGCGTTCGGCTCCGACGCGTTCGTCTGGGTGTGGGGCTGCTCGTTCGCCAACTCGCCGCGCCAGGTCCTGTACCGCGTGCTCTCGAGCGCGAAGTACAAGGGCACGGCAGCCGGGAAGCTCGTGAACACCGATACCTTCCGGCTCACGTTCCCGCGCGACCACGCGGAGCTGTTCTTCGACGTCGACCCCGTGTTCTTCCCCGTCCGCGGTGCGGACGGCCAGTTCCCGCTGACCTTCGACCGCACGCTCCAACAGGTGAAGGACTTCTTCTTCGGTCGCCTGAGCCAGACGTACTGCAACGCCCTCGCGCAGGCAGCCCAGGTTCCCTGCTTCGGGGCGCTCCCCGGGACCTACAGCGACTACGAGCGCGACGTCGCCGACCCGGTCATGGTCGTCCCGACGTCGAGGCCACCCTACGCGGACGACTTCACGCGCTCGATCCGGTTCTACACGACGTATGTCGGCTCGACGCTCGACCCGGAGGTTCGCAGCTACGGTCGCTTCGACCCGTAGCCGTCGGTCAGCGCTCGTCCGTCAGCACCGGCTTGAGGTCGAGGACGGGTGTGCCGTCGATTGCCTCGAGACCGCTCACACGGACGTGCCTCCCGTCGACCGCGAGCACGACGACGCGGTGCAGTCCGATCGGGTTCGGCCGGCCGGGGGAGCGCGTTGCGAAGACGCCGTGCTCGGGTCGCC
>DASTWH010000111.1:0-4127 GCA_035758735.1 Gaiellaceae bacterium | reverse complement strand
GGTCCACGGGATCCTGGAGACCGTCGACCTGCACCACGGACGCAACTGGATCGTCGAGGTGGCCCTCTGGGATCTCATCGGCCGCGTGCGGGACGAGCCGGTCTGGCGCCTTCTCGGCGGCGAACACGACCGGGTGGTTGCATACGCGTCGAGCGGCGAGCTCGTCGACGCCGAGGAGCGCGTCCGCCGTTGTCGCGCTCTTCACGACGCAGGGCTCCGAGCGGTCAAGCTGCGGCTCCACTCACACGACTGGCGCGACGACCTTCCCGTCATCGCCGCCGTCCGCGAGCAGGTACCGGAGCTCGCGGTGATGGTGGACGCGAACCAGGGCTGGCGCATGCCCGGCGACCTGACGCCGCGCTGGGATCTCGCCACGGCCGAGGAGTTCGCAGTGGAGCTCGAGCGGCTCGGGGTGCTCTGGCTGGAGGAGCCGCTGCCAACGGACGACGTCGACGGCTATGCGGCGTTGACGGGTGGCACGGACCTTCTGATCGCAGCGGGCGAGATGGTGCGCACGGACGCCGAGGCGGTCGCGCTCCTGACACGAGGCGGAGTCGACGTTCTCCAGCCCGACGTCGTGCTCTCGGGTGGGTTCGAGCGTGCACGGCGGATCGCATGGCTGGCCGGGGTGCTGGAGCGGCGCGCGTGGAGCCCGCACACCTGGTCGAACGGCTACGGCCTGCTCGCGAACCTGCACGCGGCGCTCGCGTTCTCGACATGCCCGTACCTGGAGGTTCCACTCGATCCGCCCGCCTGGTCGGCCGAGCGCCGCGACTGGCTCCTCCCGGTCGTGCTCGAGGTCGCCGCCGACGGGACGATCTCGCCGCCGCCAGGGCCCGGGCTAGGCGTCGTCCCCGACTTCGACGCGCTCGAGCAATTCCGGATCGGCTGACCGAGCTACTGCACGAGCTGCAGCAGCTTGAACATCGGCAGGTACATCGCGATGACGATGACCCCGATGATCGCGCCGACGCCCATCATCATCAGCGGCTCGATGATCGACGTGAGCGAGGCGATCGACGTGTCGACCTCGTCCTCGTAGAAGTCCGCGATCTTGTCGAGCATCTTCTCGAGCTCACCGGTCTCCTCGCCGATCTTGACCATCTGGGAGACGAGCGGCGGGAACACGGGATTCTCGATGAGAGGCTCGGCGATCGGCACTCCCTGGTGCACCTTCGCGCGGACGTCTGCGAGGGCCGACTCGACGACCCAGTTGCCTGCGGTCTGCCCGGAGATCTCGAGCGCCTTGATGATGTCGACCCCGGCGGCGACGAGCGTGGCGAGCGTGCGCGTGAAGCGGGCGACCGTGACCTTCAGGACGACCTTGCCGATGCCGGCCGGAACTCGCAGCTTGAAGCGATCCCAGACCTGGCGCCCGGACGCCGTCTTCTTCCAGCGCAGGAACCCCCAGACCGAGAGGCCCATCGCCGGGAAGAGGATGAACCAGTAGCCGCGGACGAGATCGGACGCCGCGACGACGATCTTCGTCAGCGTGGGCAGGTCGCCGCCGAGGTCGGAGAAGATCTTCTGGAAGACCGGGACGAGGAACAGCAGCATCCCGATGAGCGTGAGGATCGCGAACGTGAGGACGACGAGCGGGTAGATCATCGCCCCCTTCACGCGGCGGCGGATCTTCATCTCCTTCTCGATCTGGATCGCGACCCGATCGAGGACCGTGTCGAGGATGCCGGCTGCCTCGCCGGCCTCGATCATCGAGATGTAGAGGCGGTCGAAGGCGTTCGGATGCCGCGCCATTGCCTGCGAGAGGAGCATGCCGCCCTCGACGTCGGACCGCACCTCGCGGATGACCGCTGCGAGATTCTTGTCGTCGGTCTGCTGCTCGAGGATGACAAGGGACGCGACGACGTTCAGGCCCGCGTCGATCATCGTGGCGAACTGGCGCGAGAAGACCTGCAGCGCGCGGAGCTTGACGCGCTTGTTCTTCTTCGTCTTGCCGGCGCCGCCCGCGGCGCCGATCTCGGCCAGCGAGACCGCACGGAGTCCTTTCTGGCGCAGCACCTCGCGGGCGGCATTCACGTCCGGAGCGCTGATCTGCCCGGTCGACTCCGCCCCGAGCGAGTTGATGGCGCTGTAGGCGAACGCGGCCATGCCTACTTGCCCTCCTCGGTCGTCTTGGCGTCCGTCCGCTCCCCGCTGCCGACCGACACGAGGGAGATCTTGTAGCGGGCGCCCGTCGCCGTGTTCACGAGGGTGAGTGGCTTGCCGACCTTCAGGATCGTCGTCTTGCCGCCGCCCGAGTAGGCACCGCCGGCGATGCCGACGACGACCGACTTCGAGCCCGGCTTCTCGGCGACGAGGACGAAGAGCGGGTCCGACGACGGGAACTTCGTGCCCGGCTCGAGCACCTGGCGCATGCCGTTGACCACGACGATCGTCGCGGACTGGACCTTCGTGGCACCGCCGGTCGAGAACGTCGTCGGCTTCTCGCTCTTGGCACCGGCGCCCTTGGCAGGAGCCTCGGTCGCGGGACCGCCCGCGGTCGGCATCCCGGTCTTCACCTGCTGGACGAAGGGGTCCTTCGGCCGGAAGATCGAGAACGAGCTGAGCTTCGCGGTCTTGGCGACGGACGCGGAGGCAGCCGCAGGGGTGACGATGCCGTTCGCGGCGTTCGCGACCGCCGTGGCGGACTGGATCGGCGACGACACCGCGCCGGGCTCGGTCGTGGTCGTCGCGGCGGCCTCGGGGGACGACGAGCCTCCGAGCAGCTTCGGCAGCTGGAAGGCGAGAAGCGCCACGAGGAAGAGCCCGCCGACGACGACGAAGATCTTCTGCTTGCGCTCGCGGGCTGCGCGTTCCTCGGGCGTCATGGTGTCGCTCCCGCGGCTGTCGCGGTCGAAGTCGTCTCGGTCTCGTCGCCCGAAGATGCGGGGGGCGTCACGGGCGTCGCCGGCGGAATCGGGCCGTCGTACACGTGGGCGTTCAGCACGAGGACCGCGTCGAGGTTCGGGAAGCCCTTCTCCTGCGACTCCGTCAGCTCGATGCTCTGCACCGTGAGAAGGCGTCCCTTCGCGTACGGGTCGCCGCCCCGCAGGCCGACGAGGCCGCGCATCTGACGGATGAAGCGGGTGATCTGCCGATACGTGCCGGCGACGGTCACCCCGACGGGGACGGCGGTCGAGCCGCCGGACAGCGGTGCAGCCTCCTGCATGGAGACGCCCGCGATCGTGACACCGGATTTCCGCGCGAGCACGTCGAGCTCGAGGAGCAGGCTGGCCTGATCGCTGCTCGACGGCATCGCCTTCGCGAGGCTGAAGAGGTCGGACACGCGGCTCTGTGCTCCCTGCGGTCGCACCGACTGGGCTCGCGCCGCCGTGAGCCGGGCCTCGGCCGCGACGACCTCGTCCTGCAGCCGTCCCGCCTCCGCACGCTTCGGCGAGACGAAGAGGAACCAGGCGGCCAGCAGGTACAGGAGCACGCCGACCGCCACGGCGACGACGCGCGCCCGCCGTGAGCTCATGAGCGCGCCGACGGTCACGACGTCGCCCCCTGCCGCAGGTCGGCCGTGACGGTGAACGTGACGACGACCTTCTGCTTCTTCGCCTTCGCCTTTCCGCCCGCGGCTTGCGTCGGATCCGCCTGCGGCGCAACGCGACTGCTCTCCGTGAGCCGCACGCTGTCGAGCGTCGAAAGGGCGGAGAGCCGCGCGAGGAACCGGGCGACCGACGACTGCGAATAGGTCGCGCCCATGACGACGACGCTCGCGGCGGTCGCCGTGGCTCCCGGCGCCTGACCGGGAGAGGGTGCAGCAGCCCCGTCGCTCGGCGTGGTCACGGTGAGCCCGCTCAGCCAGACGTCCTCCGGCACGACGTACGCGAGCTGCGTCAGGACCTTGTCGACCGGCGCCCGAGTGGAGAGGGCACTCTGCAGCGCAGCGATCCGGTCGCTCCGCTCCGTGGACACGTCCGGCGCGGCGAGAGCCTGATCCTTGACGGGAATCCGCGCGATCGCGGCCTCGGTCAGCTCGAGGGAGGCGCGCTGCTCGTCGACCTTGCCGGATGCGTTCATGCCGAGGATCCCCGCCAGGAGCGTGACGGCCGCCGCACCACCGACGGCGGCGAGCACGAGCCGCCTGGTTCCACCGGAGCCGTCGACCTCGACGTCGCGAG
>DASTWH010000046.1:0-3201 GCA_035758735.1 Gaiellaceae bacterium | reverse complement strand
CCGATGACGTCGGCGATGGCGCCCCCGTCGAGGGACTGGGTCGAGGTCTGTGCGATCGGCGACCTCCTCGTCCGTGCCGCCTCGCTGTGGCCGGAGAAGGAGTGGATGGTCTTCCCCGACGAGCGCTACACGTACGGGGCGTTCCTCGAGCGCGCCGAGACGGCGGCGCGCTCGCTGCTCGGGCTCGGCGTGCGGCCTGGCGACCGCGTCGGGATCCTGATGCCGAACTGCATGGACTTCCTCGACGTCCAGTACGGCTGCGCGCTGCTCGGCGTCTCGGCGGTGCCGATCAACGCGCGCTACAAGGTCCGCGAGCTCCGGCACATCCTCGGCGACGGCGAGCTCGCCGCGATCGCGACCTCGGACCTCATCTCCGAGTACGTCCCGCTGCCCGAGCTCCTCGCGGAGGCGCTCCAGGACCGGCCCGCGACCCTCAGGCACGCGATCCTCCTCGGGAGCGGCACGCACGACGGGTACCTCGACCGCGCCGCCTTCGTCGCCGCCGCGGAGGGGGTCCCGGTCGAGGACGTGCACCGCATCCGCCGTGCTGTCAGGCTCCGGGACGAGGCGATGATGATGTACACGTCGGGGACGACCGCCGACCCCAAGGGCTGCGTGCTGACCCACGAGGCGCTCGTCCGGACCGGCATGGCCGCCGGCGACCGCTGGCAGACCGTCCACGAGGACCGGTTCTGGAACGCCCTCCCGATGTTCCACATGAGCCAGGTCTTCCCGCAGCTCGCGCACATGCACGCGGGCGCGACGATCGTGACCACGACCCGCTTCGACGCCGACGTCGCGCTCGACACGCTCGAGCGCGAGCGGATCACCTACGCGTTCACGACGTTCCCGGTGATCACGCAGGCGATCATCAACCACCCGCGGTTCGAGGAGACCGACCTGAGCACCGTCCGCCTCGTCAACGAGACCGGCGCCGCCGAGACGATCCGCGGCGTGCAGAGGAAGTTCGGCACCGCGCCCGTCGTGACGCTCTTCGGGATGACCGAGACGAGCGGCGGGATCACGTGGGGCGCGCCGACCGACGACGAGGAGAAGCGGATCACGACGGGCGGCTTCCCGCTGCACGGCACCGAGGTGCGGGTCGTCGATCCCGAGACCGACGAGGACCTGCCGCCCGAGACCCCCGGCGAGATCCTCGTCCGCGGGCCGGGCCTCTTCGAGCGGTACCACAACGACCCCGAGAAGACCGCCGAGGCGATGCGCGGCGGCTGGTTCCACACGGGCGACCGCGGCAAGCTCGACGAGGACGGGCGGCTCACGTACCTCGGCCGGCTGAAGGACATGCTCAAGGTCGGCGGCGAGAACGTCGCCGCGCTCGAGATCGAGGCCTTCCTCGGCAGCCATCCCGCCGTGAAGATCGCCGCGGTCGTCGGCGTGCCCGACCCGCGCTACGAGGAGGTGCCCGCCGCCTACGTCGAGCTCGTGCCCGGCGAGCGCGCGACGGAGGACGAGCTGATCGCGTTCTGCAAGGGCCAGATCGCGAGCTTCAAGATCCCGCGCCACGTGCGCTTCCTCGAGGCGTCGGAGTGGCCCATGTCGGCGAGCAAGATCCAGAAGTTCCGGCTCCGCGAGCAGCTGCTCGCCGAGCTCGGGATCGAGGACCCGGCGCTCGAGGCGGTCGGCGCGTGACGACCTTCCTCCAGTTCCTCGTCTTCGGCCTCGGGATCAGCGCGATCTACTGCCTGCTCTCGCAGGGGCTGATCGTGATCTACGGCGGGTCGGGCGTCCTCAACTTCTCGCAGGCCGCGATGGCGACGCTCGCCGCCTACATCTACTGGGAGGGCCAGAACACGTACGGCTGGGGCTTCTGGCCGTCGTTCCTCGTCGCCGTTGCCTCGATCACCGGCCTGGGCGTCCTCGTCTACCACCTCGTGATGCGGCCGCTGCGCACGGCCTCGACGCTGGCGAAGGCGATCGCCTCGCTCGGGGTGCTGATCCTGATCCAGGGCGTCATCGCCCTGAAGTGGGCGGAGGTGCCGCGCAACGTCAACGCGATCTTCCCGACCGACGTGTACGAGGTCCGAGACGTGATCATCCCCGCCGACCGGATCTACATGGTCGCGATCGCCCTCGGGCTGACCGCGGCGCTCTGGGCGGCGTACCGCTTCACGCCGATCGGGCTCGCGATCCGCGCGAGCGCGGAGAACCAGCGGGCCGTCGCGACGCTCGGCTGGTCGCCGGACGTGCTCGCGACGGTGACCTGGGCGCTCGGGGCCGGGCTGGCCGGCGTCGCCGGCGTCATCATCGCCCCGATCACCGGGATCAACCCGGAGGAGATGCCGTTCTTCATCCTGCCGGTGCTCGCTGCGGCTCTCGTCGGCGGCTTCACGTCGTTCTGGATCACCGCGGCGGCGGCGTTCGCGATCGGGATCACCCAGTCGGAGTTCACGAACTACGTCGACGTCTGGGGCCTGCGCCTCGCGTTCCCGTTCCTCGTGATCATCGTCCTGCTCCTCGTCCGCGGGCAGGGGCTGCCCGTCCGGGGGCAGGTGGTCGAGCGGCTCGCGGAGCTCGGCACGGGGCGGGTGGCGTGGTGGTGGCTCTCCGGCACCGTGGTCGCGTTCGTCCTCGCGCAGCTCTTCTGGTTCGACACTCCGCTCGTCGTCGCTCTCACGATCTCGTTCGCCTGGTCGATCGTGATGCTGTCGGTCGTCCTCCTGCTCGGCTACACGGGTCAGCTCTCGCTCGCCCAGTTCGCGCTCGCGGGCCTGGCGGCCCTGATCAGCGCGCGTCTCGTCGCCGAGCGCGGCTGGCCGTTCGAGCTCGCGATCCTCGTCGCCGTCGCCTGCACGAGCCTCATCGGCCTGCTGTTCGCGATCCCGGCGCTGCGCACCCGCGGGATCAACCTCGCGGTGGTGACGCTGGGCCTCGCGATGGGCGTCAACGCGATGATCTTCACGAACACCCGCTGGGTCGGCGACGACGGCTTCACCGTCGTCGGCGGGCAGACGCTCTTCGGCCTCGACATCGACCCGATCGAGCACCCGGAGCGGTACGGGTTCCTGGTCTTCGCCCTCCTCGTGCTCTGCGCGCTCTCCGTCGCGAGCATCCGGCGCGGGGTCGTCGGGCGGCGCCTGATCGCCGTCCGGACGAACGAGCGCGCGGCGGCGGCGCTCGGGATCAGCGTCTTCGGCGTGAAGCTGTACGCCTTCGGCGTCGCCGCCGCGATCGCGGGCCTCG
>DASTWH010000402.1:0-6947 GCA_035758735.1 Gaiellaceae bacterium | reverse complement strand
AGACGCGCCAGGTGCTTGAAGAACGCAGTCGCATGAGTCGCCTATACAGGCAACCCACGCAAAACCTGGGAAGGCCGGCCAGGTGCTCGAGGGGACTCGGCGACCAACACAACCTTGAGCGGCCCGAGGAGTTCAACGCGGCCGTGCGCGAGTTTTGCCTCGCCCACTTGCGGCGCTAGGCGAGGCCGTCACCGAACGCGGCGGCTGGGCGGGCATGAGCCGGCGTGCTCCACGGGCTACTTCACATTCGCGCCGAACCGATGCAGAATGTGCGGGCACGTCCTGGGGAGGACGGAGTGGGGAATCAGGGGGAGAAGGCGAGCCGCCACAGCGGCCGCACCGAGCGGGGGCAGGTGGTCGTGCTCTTCGCGCTCCTCCTACCGATGCTTCTCGCCCTGTCGACGATCGTCATGGACGTCGGGAACATGTACGTGCACAAGAGGCACAACCAGACACTCGCCGACGGCGCGGCTTTCGCGGGCGCGACGAAGTTCGTCGGCTGCTCGTTCCAATTCGGCGACCCGAGCGCCGCCAACGAGGCGATCAGGGACACGGCCCTGCAGTACGCGGGCGACCTGAACCGCGACCCGGATACCTACAACCGGCAGGTCCAGAAGCCCTGGGATATCCACGTCGTCCTCAACAGCGCTCGCTTCTGGGGTCAGGGCGACCCGATGAACGGCGTTGGCCTCGACAACACAGTCGACCCGGACGGGAACCCCGTGACGCCTGGCGACCCGTGCAGCACGAAGATGCTGGATGTCAAGTCGACGGATCACGACGTCCCTCTGCTGACGAACCTCGTCCCGCTCAGACCTGACGCGAAGAACAAGGCCCGGGTCGAGATCCACCAGGTCGTCGAGCAGGCGGGGATGCTCCCGTGGGCGGTTCCAGAGGTCGATCCGGCAGCCGTCGTCGCGCTGTTCGTAAACGAGGACAGCGGCGCGGTATTGGCGGCGCAGAGACTGATGAAGATGGATGATCCAGCTCTCCCCTTCCTCGAGTGGGCGACGTCTCCGGCCGGCGACCCATTCGGCGTCTCGAAGGTGGATCTCGCGACCGAGAACACCGGGGTCATCGTCCTCGTCTCGAAGGTCAACAACACCCCGTCGGTCGGCGGGACGCTGGCCGAGATCTGCGGACAGTCGCCCGGGTTCGTCAAGTGCTACGCCGGCAGCGGAAACCAGGACGGGCTCACGTTCATCCACGGCTGGTCCGATGCCTCGGGCACGCCGGCTGCTCCACAGATCCGGGACGTATCGGTTCTCAACATCAACTGCGAGGACCTTTCGGCTCCCTACTTCCTCATGACCGGCGACTGTGACCTCGGCGTCCGGGCCGTGCTGCACTTCGGGAGCGATCCTCTGTTCAATCCCCAGACCGCTGTCGTACGTCTCGACGCCCCCGGGTGCAATGCGCGGAATGGATGCTCGATGGCCTACGTGGGGTCAGCTCCGGGAGGCGAGACGATCTGGCAGACGACACAGAATGCGCGGTTCAGCGACGACTTCTTCGGGCGCTCGAGCTTCTCGATCCGTGTCACGACGGTGTTTCCGGCCGGCCAGACGCACGACGTCACGTTTCCGAACGTCGCCCATCCCTACGTTGCGGCTCCTGCGGTGCTACAGGGGAATCAGGCGCCCCCTGCGGTCGAGGCAGGCCCGGTGGAGTACGTCAAGATCCGCACCGCCGACTCTGGGGTGCTCGACCCAAACTCGCGCAACACCGGCGATCCCGCGCTCGCCAGCATGATCGTGACCGTCGGGCTGCGGCGGCCGTTCCAGGTCGACGACCCACTCGAGGATCCCGTCGTCCTCCGCGTCGCGAGCCCGTCCGGGAGCCAGAACCAGGCCTTCGACTGCGACACGGGCGTCAACTTCCAGAACGAGATCGCAACTGGCTGCCAGACGACGTACCGGGAGAACTACGGCGACTGGGACGGGGATGGATTCAAAGAGTGGCGGGACATCCTTTGCGCCGACTATCCGAACGGGACCGGGTTACCACCCGCGACCATCCTGCCTACGCCCGTCCCGGATTGCGTGCGCGTCGAGACGGGCGACAAGATCGGGCAATTCCGCCAGGGCCTGACCGCGCGGCTCAAGAACCCCTCGTGCACGCCCAACAACTGGCCCGAGGATCCGGCCGAGTACCACGACTTCTTCACGACCTACGACTTCGCCAACGATCCGCGCTACGTCACGCTGATCGTGACCGACTACGGTGCGTTCACGAGCCAGGGGGGCAGCCAGGCTGTCCCCGTGAAGTACTTCGCCGGCTTCTACATCACCGGCTGGGACAAGGTCGGGAACAACCCGGAGTGCGCCGACAACGAGCCGCACCCCTGGTACCCGTCCGGATACCGAAAGAGCCTCGACAACGGCGACGTTTGGGGGCACTTCATCAATGTCGTCGTTTTCTCGGCCGGAGGCACCGCTGACGACAACCTGTGCAACTTCGACGACGTCGGCACCTGCATTGCCGTCCTCGTTGAGTAAATCCGCAAAGCACGACCGCGAGGGTTCATAGACTTGACCGCACCTGAGACGGGGGGATGGCGCCGATGAGGCGGTCTCGAAGAATCGACGACTTCCAAGTCGGAGACGTGGCCGACAGGCTGCTGCCGTATGGGCTCACGCCGCCTCCGTCTGTAGAGCACGACGAGACGGTCGAGGACGAGCTGGTCGACAGAGCGGTCACCCTGCTCACGTTCATGCCACGAAACCAGTCTCGTGAGAGCGTTGAGAAACTTCTCTCGCCCCACGATCCACAGCGCGGACGCCGTGCGGTTGATGCCTTGATCGATGCGGCACTCGCCACGGAAGACGAGCGGGGCCGCCTACGCAGGATCGTCTGAACCTAGCCCTCGTATGCATCCCGCGTCGTCATGTCGCGGCACTCCTCGATCGCCACGTGCTCTTGGAGCAGAACGAGCCGGCCTCTGGTCGTGCCGCAACCCGGTCCCGTCACAGGATCTGTCAGGCGGCCACGGTGTCATATTCCAGAGATGGATGCGGCATACGACCCTGCGGCTTGGCACGACTTCGGCGTCGCGCTCGTCAGCGCGACCGCGGCGCTGCTGGGACTCGTCTTCGTCGTGGTCTCCCTGCATCTGAAAGCCGTGGTCAACGACTCTGTACTCCGCCGCCGCGCTGAGATCACGCTCGGGCTATTCGCGACCGCCCTCGTGGCCTCGGCGGTGCTGCTGATCCCAGGGCAGAGCCGACAAGCGCTCGGTATCGAGCTGATGCCGATCGCTCTCGTCTACATAGGCTTCTCGACGCTGACAACCATTGCCGCAACCCGATCCCAACGCGGCGTCTCGCGCGATCGCCTCGCCCGGTTCTTCGTCGGGGAACTCAGCGCCGGGTTGATCTTCTTCGGAGGCCTAGGGTTGGTCATTCACGCCCTCGGAGGCGCCTATCTCGTGGCAGCGGGCATCATCCTCGGCGTGCTGTGCTCGATGCTCGCGATCTGGAGCCTCTTCGTCGGCCTCGGGCTCGAGCTCGAGCGCTGAGGGCAGCAGCACCCTGTTGTCCTGAGCGCCTCAATTTGCCTCGGCGATCGCCTCCTTCGCACTGAGCCGCGGCGCAATGACCAGCACGGCACCGGCCCCCAGCGCGAGGAGATCGGGGACGGAGTGCAGGCCGCTCGGCATCGTCAAGTCGAACGAGACGAAGCCCCAAACGACGAGTGCGTACCCGACGGCCACGCTCGCGACGACACCTGGCTGCCGCAGCGTGTTCGGGGAGCTCCGTGGACGGTGGACGAGCCAGGCGACGAGTGCACCGACGACGAACGTCAGCGTGCCCACGAGGCAGTCGACGACGTAGTGATTCCCCGTGCCGACGATCACGAGGAAGGCGAGCACCGGATAGGCGAGCGTCGTCCGTGCCAGCCACGAGCGTGGGAAGAGCCAGATCGACGTTGCGGCGAGGAAGACGGCGAAACCGAAGTGCTGGCTCGCCGCGGCCGCCGTCACGTTATGGAAGAGCGCTCCCACCGTGTCGGACAACTCGGCATCCGTCGGGGGCACGCCGAGGCCGAATTCGGGCAGCCAGTGAGGCGGAGCGAGTGGGAAAAGCCCGATCACGAACGCGGCGGGGACGAACGACACGATGAACGTCGTGCGTATGGCCGGGTAGCGGTCAGGGGCGAGCAGCCGTGCGGCCGCCAGGAAGCCGAACAGCACGGGGAGATGGATATTCGCGTAGAGCCACTCCAACGAGGCGGAGACATTCGACGAAGACGTCAGCCCGATCAGGGGCCCCTCGAGGTCGAGCGAGAACGCACGCTCGACGCCAAGAACGTCGTCGGCATGAGCGAGCGAGACTCCGACGCTTCCTTCCAACGGGATCCGGACGGCGTGCCAGGCAACGAGCACAAGGGCGACGATGAGGAGTTCTGTCTCGATCGAGTAACACCGTCGTATCGCTCGAGTTGCTCGGGGCATTCGATGGGGATACCACCAAACACGAGCCGCCCACGCCGCGACAACGGTCGGGTGCGCAGTCCACGAGCCCGTCGTTGGCGGTACCAAGACCTCGAGTTGCGTCACTCACACGAGGGGGTCGCGTTTGTCGCGAAGTCAGGCGAGGTACGTATCTCGTCTCGGTGACGACCCCTCGGCACCGGGATGCGGGGGAGCGGCCGTCGGTGGCGATCTGGCCCGTCTCGACGGCTACTTCCCGTGCCCAGGCGAGTCCCGTCGCGCACCCGCCGTCGGCTCGCCGCACCGTGATCTTGGTGGGTCCGAACGTTCTCCGAATGCGTAGGTCGCCGCGCCTCGATCACGCCCGGGCCCGCGCCGCTCACGTCGGCGCTGGTCAAAACGTTCAGGTGTAGGTCTCGGCGAGCTTCATGGTCATCCGGAACTCGCGGGACGCGCACACGGGGCAGAAGGCGATCACTTCGGGCGTCACGGCATCGTCGTCGGGGTCGTGTCCGAGAAGCGCGATCCAGCCTGCACCCGTCTCACTGCGACAGCCGCACTCACCGCACACGATCCCGAGCGGTCGCGCATATCGGGCTCGCACGCTCGCGGCGCTCAACTGAGTAAGCCCAGAACGATCCCTCCGGCGCCAGTCGAGTTCGCGCTCGAGCACTTCGCGAAGCTCACGAAGTTCCTTGGTCGAAGGATCGCCCAGTGCTCTGAGGAGCCGTTCTCGATCGGCAATCGTCAGGTGGATGACTACGGCCTCCGCCCTCACGGCCCTCGTGAGCTCGTAGCGCGTCGGCTCTTCCACGCGGTCGGCGAGCGCCAGCACTTCGGAGTCGGGGACCCAGATGCCTGCCAGGTACACCCCGGCGAGGCTAGCGGAATGGGATCGCCGCCTCCCGGGCCCCCAATCGGATGACGTATGTCAGCGTGTTAGTCGCCGGAGTTTCTCGTTCGGGACCCGCGACCCGCCAAGCTCCTTGTTCGGCGTGTCGCGAGCGGGTATAGGGTCCCCGAGCCGTAGGCAGGGGACTGCGGGAATCGACAAGGGGAGATGCGGCAATGAAGCGAGTTATTGCGCTGTGCGCGCTGGCGCTCCTCGTCGCGGGGTCGATGCTTTCAAGTGCATCGGCGCAGGAGCCTCCAGTGTGTGGCCCTCCCGGCGAGGAAGTGACTGCGACCATTGTTGGTGCCGGGACGATCGTAGGAACGCCCGGTGACGATGTGATCGTGGGGAGTGCCGGTGTCGACCACATCGTCGGAGGAGACGGGGACGACGTCATTTGCAGCGAAGGTGGAAACGACGTCGTGAACGGCGGTCCGGGAAACGACTTCGTCGCGGGTGACGAGCTCAGCTCGGTCCCATTCGCTCCTTCGAACGGCAACAACGACGACCAGCTCAGCGGCGGACCCGGCGATGACGAGCTCGCCGGCTTGGGCGGTGACGACATGCTCGCCGGCGGCCCCGGTGACGACACCGCGATCGGCATGGGTGGCAACGACGAGATCTTTACGGGCCCGGGCGCGGACACCGCGTTCGGTGGCCCGCTCGATGACCACATCGACGGTGCGCCTGGCGACGACGTCCTGTTCGGCAACTTCGGTAGCGACGTGATCTCGGGTGGCGTCGGCGACGACATCATCGACGGCGACAACCCCGACCCGTCGCAGCCTCCGTTCCCTCCGGGCGGCAACGAAGACTCGTGCTCGGGAGGTCCTGGCGACAATGTGATCCAGAACTGCGAGACGACAACGCCTTAGCCGTCGGGGTCCGTGCGGGGCGGGTTCGAACCCGCCCCGCACGTGTTTCTGCGCCGCGCCGGCTCCTCGAAGTTTCGGTCGGCGTGCGGGTGCTGAACGCGAAGCGCATCACGGCAACGGCTCGACGTGGCACGAGTCACACCGACGTTTGTCATTCGGCGGAGTCCTGCCAAACCCCGTACCGCGACGGCGCACTGGATGCCAGCGCACGCTGGAACGCCGTGGAACGATGGACGGTGTCGAACCAACTGGAACGACGTTCGGCCAACGTGTCACCGCCGGTATCGAATGACCAGACCGGGGACTGTTCGATGCCACGAAACGTCGTCCCACCTACGAATCATGATCGTCAGCATGTGTCGCCTCGCCCTCGCACGGAGCTCCTCCGAACCTGTAGGTTGGACGTGCTTCCCTGGTTCAGACTCCTCGCTTTCGACGGAGAGCGGCTCGGCCAGGAGCATCCACACGAAGGAGGCCACCCCATGGCCAGCACCATTCCTGAGTCGGCGCCTGCGACCACAGACGCACGCAAGACGGGCATTCTCGTGCGCTTCAAGCCCACCAACCTAACGAGTGAGAGGTACGACGAAGCACTGCGGAAGCACGAGTCCGCCGGGGTCGAATTCCCCCCCGAAGGCATGGCGCATCACGTCTGCTTCGGTTCGAACGGCAATCTGGCCGTGAGCGAGATCTGGGACTCTCGCGAGCAGTTCGAGGCCTACGGCGAGCGCCTGATGCCGATCTTGAA
>DASTWH010000383.1:0-4489 GCA_035758735.1 Gaiellaceae bacterium | reverse complement strand
CGATGCCGACCGTCAAGCTCGTGGACCTCCGCCGCGAGGCGGGATACCCGCTGTCCGCGCCTCTCCTCGCGGACCTCTCGACCGTGGCGGAGCGCGGTGCTCGCGCGATCCTCCTGCTCAACCGCCGCGGCATCTCGGGCGCAGTCCACTGCCGTTCGTGCGGCACGACCCGCCGCTGCCGGAGCTGCGACATCGCGCTCACGCTCCACGACGATTCGCGACTCCACTGCCACCACTGCGGCTACACGACCGACATGCCCGCCGCCTGCCCCGAATGCGGCTCGGTCGAGCTCGCGAGGATCGGCGCGGGGACGCAACGCCTCGAGGCCGAGCTGGCACGGAGGGTGCCGGGCCTCGAGCGGATCCGCCTCGATGCGGACACGGCATCGCGTCCCGGAGCGCTGCGCGAGGCCCTCGAGCGCTTCACGTCGGCTCGCTCGGCCGCGCTGATCGGGACGCAGATGGTGGCGAAGGGGCACCACTTCCCCGGCGTCGAGGTCGCAGCCGTCGTCGACGCCGACGCCGGTCTCGCGTTCCCGGACTTCCGCGCGGAGGAGCGGACGTTCCAGCTCGTGACCCAGCTGGCCGGGCGCAGCGGCCGCGACGCTCCCGGCCGCGTCATCGTGCAGACGTTCCAGCCGGACGCGACGCCGTTCGCGTTCGCGATGCGGCACGACGTCGGCGGCTTCCTCGCGCAGGAGCTGGAGCGACGGGAGGAGCTCGCGTACCCGCCGTTTTCGCATCTTGTTGCAGTCGTCGTTTCGGGACCCGACGCCGGCGACGTCGCGCGTGCGCTCCGCGAGCTCCGCGGCGCGCTCGACACACCCTCCGTCCACCTGCTCGGACCGGCTCCGCTCCTCCGGCTCCGCGGCCGCCATCGCGCACGGTTGCTGGCGAAGACCGATGCTCCCCGCGCCCTCGCGAGCCGCGCTGCGGCGGTGCTCGCGCAGGCTGCGCCGGCCATGCGGCGGGACGGCCTGAGCGCCGTCGTGGACGTGGATCCACAGTCGCTCTAGCTGCCCTGTCCCGAACGGCCATGTCCGCTTCGGCCAATTGTGCGGCCTTCCCCGACCGGATACACCGGGAGATCGATGCTCTCGAGGAAAGCGAGGCTGCCGATGAGACGATTCGCGATCGCGGTCGCCGTGCTCGCGTCTCTCCTGATCTCCTCCACGGCCCTGGCCGCGTACCAGTACGCGCCGCCTCGGCAATGGAGTCCTGGCGCGACTGCCGGAAGCACGTACAGCCCGAACTGGCTCGCCAACTACTTCATGACGTACGGATCGGGCTACGACAAGACCGTGACGTTCATCAGGAACACGAACTACGGCTGGTACAACACGAAGCGGGGCACGGCCGACTATCTCGAGACGTATGCGCCGTTCGACGGGACGTACAAGGCGCACTGCGTCGCCCACGCGTGGTTCTGGGGAAGCTGCAATGTCCGCTAGACGCCGTCGGTGGATCAGCGCGCTCGTCGTGACGGCCGTCGGAGCCGCCCTCGCGAGCGCAGTCGTCGCATCGAGCTTCGACGACGGGAGTTCGCTCACCGCTGCCATCGACGAGGCGCCGCTCGTCCGGGTCGCCGATATCGAGGCGGATGAAGGAGCGCCGGCACTCGGCGTCTACACGCAGCTCACGGACACGGGACACGTCTGCGTCTGGGAGGCCGTCTCAGCGGCCTCTCGACGCGGAGGCGGCTGCAACACCGTGGACGACCCTCTCAACGGGCAACCCGTGTCCTTCACGCTCAGCTACGACGGCGGGCCCGCACCCGTCGACGTCCGGAGCGCGACGGTGTTTGGGCTCGCGCTGAGCGAAGTCGCGGGTGTGCGCATCCTCATGAGCGATGGCTCGTGGCGCGCGGTGAAGCTGAAGAAAGCGCGTGTCGGCGCGGACGAGTTCAAGGCGTTCGGCTACCGCTTCAGGAAGTCGGATCTCAAGAGTGGCAACGGGCCAGTCGCGGTCGTCGCGTTCGCTGCGAGCGGCGCCGAGATCGGGCGTCAGACCACTGGCATCGGCTGATCGGATCGGCCATCGCGCGGCTAGACTCGCCGCGCGATGGCCGACCACGATCACGACCACCCCCACGATCACGACCACACGCACGACCACGATCACACGCACGACCACGAGCACGAGCACGAGCATGCGGAGGATCAGGAGGAGCTCGAGCGCGAGGCTCGCCGACTGCTCGCCCTGTCGCGCATCCGACAGTACGGCGACACCGTCCTGCGCATGAAGGCGCGCGAGGTCGACTCGTTCGACGGCGACCTCGAGCGTCTGGTCGAGCGGATGACGGCGCTCATGCACGAGGCGAACGGCGTCGGACTCGCGGCGACGCAGGTCGGCGTCCTGCGGAGGTTGTTCGTCTTCGTCGACGGCGAGGAGGATCGCGTGATCGTGAATCCGGTGATCACCGACTCCTCGAAGGAGACCGAGGTCGACGAGGAGGGGTGCCTGTCGCTCCGCGGTGTGCTCGTGCCGGTCGAGCGGGCGAAGCGCGTGACGATCGAAGGGGTCGACTCGAAGGGCGAGCCCGTCAGGTTCGAGCTCGAGGTTCCCGCGTCGCGCGTCGTCCAGCACGAGCTCGACCACCTCGACGGCGTGCTCATCATCGATCGCACGGACGACGAGTCGCGGCGGACGGCGCTCGCGGCGCTGAGGCCACAGCCCGTCCTCGGCGCGCGTTGACCCGACCGATCGCGGTCGCCGCGACCGCGGCTTTGGGCGCCGACGTCCTCGAGCGCCTCGCCGAGCAACACGAGATCGCCTCGGTGCTGACGCGCCCGGACGCTCGGGCCGGCAGAGGGCGGAAGCTCGCGCCTTCGCCTGCGAAGCAGGTCGCCGAGCGGCTCGGAATTCGCGTGCATCAGCCGGAGCGGCTCGAGCTCGGCCTCGACCTCGGCGCCGACGTGGTCGTCGCCGTGGCGTACGGGGTCATCGTCCCCGAGGACGTTCTCGGGGAGCGGCTGTGGCTGAACGTGCATCCGTCCCTCCTCCCGCGCTGGCGCGGCGCCGCACCGGTGGAGCGCGCGCTCATGGCCGGGGAGGAGGAGACCGGCGTCACCATCATCCGCCTGGTGAAGGAGCTCGACGCCGGCCCGATCGCTGCGAAGAGGGCTTTCCCGATTGCATCCGACGACGATGCAGGCGCCGTCTTCGCACGCGCCGCCGAGGTTGCGGTCGACCTGCTCGAAAGCGTTCTCGCGGACCCAGCTCCCACATTTCGCGAACAGCACGGTGAGCAGACGTATGCGGACAAGATCACCGCCCAGGACCGCCGTCTCGACCTCGAGCGCCCGCCGGGCGAGCTCGTCGACCACGTGCGCGCGCTGTCGCCCCATATCGGCGCACGCGCCGAGCTTCACGGGCATGGCGTCACGATCTGGCGCGCGCGCGTCGCCGACGACGGCTCCTTCGAGCCGCTCGAGGTGCAGCCTGACGGCGGTCGACGCATGGCGTACGAGGCATGGCTTCGGGGCCTGCGGCCATAGGCCCCGCTCGCGTCGCGGCGTTCGACGTCCTCATGCGCGTCTTCGAGGACGACGCCTACGCCGACCGAGCCCTGCGGGCCGCGGCGGCCCCTCTCGACGAGCGCGACCGCTCGCTCGCTCAGCGGTTGTCGTACGGTGCCGTCCAGCGTGTCCGGACGCTCGATCACGCGATCGAGACGCTCGGTCGGCGCCGGGTCGCTCGACTGGACGCGCCGGTTCGCGCGGCGCTCCGTCTCGGTGCGTACCAACTGGCGTTCGTCGACGGTGTCGCGCGCTACGCCGCGGTGAACGAGTCCGTCGAGCTCGTGCGTCGCGCACGCCTCGAGCGCGCCGTCGCGTTCACGAACGCCGTCCTCCGACGGCTGGCCGAGGGAATCCGACCTCTCGTCCATTCGCTCCCCGAGACGACGTCGGCCGAGGCCGGGCTGAAGCACTCGTATCCGGATTGGATTGCCGAGACGTGGTGGGACGAGCTCGGACCGGACGCGGCGCGGGCTCTCATGCACGCGCAGAACGAGCCCGCGCTGACGGTCGTGCGGCTCGTCCGGGGTGAGATCGACGGCGTGCCCGATCCCGACGTCCCTGGCGCCTGGCGCGTCGAGCGAATCGACGAGAGCGCGCTCGCCCAGGGGCGTATCTGGCCGCAGAGCGCGGCGTCGCAGCTGGTCGGGCTCGCGGTCGACGCGCGTGATGGTGAGCGGATCCTCGACCTCTGTGCGGCTCCGGGCGGCAAGGCGACGATGCTGGCGGGCGAGGTGACGGCCGTCGAGGTGAACGAGGCGCGGGCGCGCGAACTGGACGACACGGTGCGTCGGCTGGGAGCGGCAAGGAATGTCCGCGTCGTCGTCGCTGACGGACGCGAGCTTCCGCCGGCCCTCGCGGGCTTCGACCGAGCTCTCGTGGACGCGCCCTGCTCCGGCCTCGGCGTGCTCAACCGGCGTCCGGACCTGCGCTGGCGCGCGCTCCCGCTACCGAAGCTTCAGCTCCAGCTC
>DASTWH010000366.1:0-6457 GCA_035758735.1 Gaiellaceae bacterium | reverse complement strand
GGCGGTGGGCGCGTTCTTCAACTTCGAGCTGCTGGACGAGGACCGTCTGGCGGGCTGGCAGTCCGGCGTCCTCTGGCGGGACGGCACGGACAAGCCGTCGTACGGCGCGTTCAGACAGGCCGTAGCGCTCGTCCGGTCAGGCCGCCTCGACTGCGCGGCGGTCCCGGGGGTGGCCGGCGCTCCGCTCCCGCCCGGAAAGCCGCGTGCGTCCAGCCCCGGGATCCGGTAGCTGTCGCTAGACCGGGAGGGGCTGTGCGTTGTGCAGCCGGATGCCACTGAACTCGAGCGACGATGCGATGACGCGGTTCCACGTCGGCCAGAGGTTGTCGAGCACGCGGAGCTCGATCGTCGCATCTTCGTGGCGAGCGACCAGGTCTGCGAGCTCGACGACCTCCGCCGGCACGACGGTCTCCCGACTCAACCAGTAGCCCCCGACCTCGTGGTCGTGCGAAAACGAGTCCTCCGGGAGCCGGTACGCGTAGACGCGGGTCGTACGCAGGCGGTCGAGCCACTCCGCCTCGACGATGTGAACGCGCCTCGAGTCACCCAGGATGCAGGCGTCGTTCGCCGTCGTCTCCGGCGTCGCCCAGAACGTCCCGCGCGGGCACTCGCGCGGGAACCAGTACAGCGGCAGATGGCGCGTGTCGACCGCCCAGACGCGAGGCTCGGTGCTCTTCGCCGTCGCGCTGACGTGAGGCTCGAACCGCTCGATGGAGGGGTTCTCGCTCACGTGCCAGAGCGCGTGTGGACCCTCTCCGACGTACGGCGGAGCAGGTGTGCGCACGGCGACGGACTCTAGCCGCCGCCCTCTCTACGCTAGGCCGGTGACCGCCCTCGAGGTGTCTCCCGACCCGGGCATCCGCGTGCGCGGAGCCCCGGCTTCGAGCACGACGAGGATCTACGCCGTGGCGAATCAGAAAGGCGGCGTCGGCAAGACGACGACTGCCGTCAACCTGAGCGCGTGTCTGGCCGAGGCGGGCGAGCGCGTCCTGCTGATCGACCTCGATCCGCAGGCGAACGCCACATCGGGTCTCGGACTGCGAGCCAACGGAGTCTCGACCCACGACCTGCTGGACGGCGCTCCCCTCCGCACGCTCGCGAAGCCGTCGAACGTCGACAACCTCGACGTCGTGATGGCGAAGAGCGATCTTGCGGCCGCGGCGGTCGATCTCGCGAATCGTGCCGGCGGCGAGCGTTATCTCGCGGACGCGCTCGACGGAGCCGTCGATCAGTACTCGTACGTACTGCTCGACTGCCCCCCATCGTTCGGCCCGCTGACCGTCAACGCGCTCGCCGCCGCGAACAGAGCGATCGTGCCGGTTCAGGCCGAGTACTACGCACTCGAGGGCCTCTCACAGTTGCTCGGGACGATCAACCTCGTGAAGGCGCAGCTGAACCCCCAGCTCGCGGTGGCCGGGATCCTCCTGACGATGGCGGACGCGCGCACGCGGCTCGCCGCAGAGGTCGAGGCCGAGCTGCGTCGGCATTTCGGTTCCCTCGTGTTCATGACGACGATCCCGCGCTCGGTCCGACTCGCCGAAGCCCCGAGCCACGGTGTCCCTGCGATCGCCTACGACCGCCGTTCGGCCGGCGCCGAGGCGTATTGGAAGGTGGCGATGGAGCTTGTCGAGCGTTCCTAAGGAACGGCGCGGTCTCGGCCGCGGCCTGGAAGTCCTTCTGGGCGAGGCCGGCCAGCCGGAGCTCGTGCATCTCCCAGTCGAGACGATCCACCCCAACCCGCGCCAGCCCCGCCGAAGGTTCGAGCCCGAGGCCGCGGAAGGTCTCGTGAGCTCGATCCGGCTTCAGGGCGTGCTGCAGCCGATCGTCGTTCGTCGCCGAGCCGAAGGAGGCTTCGAGCTCATCGCCGGCGAGCGACGCTGGCGTGCCGCGCGTGCCGCCGGCATGGCGACGCTGCCGGCCGTCGTCCGCGACGTGGAGGATCGAGACTCACTCCTCCTGGGGCTCGTGGAGAACGTCGCCCGCGAGCAGCTCTCCCCCGTGGAGGAAGCTCGTGCCTACGCCTCACTCGTCGACGAGTTCGAGCTCTCGCTCGGCGACGTCGCCGAGCGCGTCGGCAGGTCGAAGCCGTCCGTCTCGAACCGTCTCCGTCTGCTCGAGCTTCCCGAAGAGGTGCTGTGGATGCTGGCGCGCGGCGACATGACCGAGGGTCATGCCCGTGCGGTGCTCTCCCTCCCCGACGACGACGCGCGAAAGCGGCTCGCCCGGCGCATCGTCAAGGAGGGTCTCACGGTCCGTGCGGCCGAGCGCGCCGCACGCGACGGCGGAGCCCGCCGCCGGCCGAGGCACGTCGCCGCGATCGATCCCGCACTCGTCGATCGTGCCCGATCGGCGGCCGAGCGGATCACCGGGATGCCGGCGCGTATCGCGGGCGGAGCGCTCCAGATCCGCTTCGGAGACGAGACGCGCCTGGCCGAGCTCGTCGAGGCGCTCGAGGGAGTGGCCGCTCTCGAAGACCGCGCGGCATAGCCGGTACAGTTCCGGCCTCGGGCGATTAGCTCAGTCGGTTAGAGCGCCGCTCTGATAAGGCGGAGGCCCCTGGTTCGAGTCCAGGATCGCCCATCCCTCTTGCACGTGGTGCAGCTGCCGATCGCGGTGACACCACGCAACGTCGCGACAGACGGGCTTGGGCGCCTGACTAACATGCGCAGCGTCGGGATGCGCGAGATGACCCTCTACGGCGTGAGCTTCGAGCCGATCGGCAAGCAGCCCATCGTGCTCCTGAAGACCGTCGACGAGGACCGCTTCCTTCCGATCTGGATCGGGCAGGCGGAGGCGGCCGCGATCCTCATGCGGCTCCAGGGCGCGACGCCACAGCGGCCGATGACGCACGACCTGCTGACAGACGTCGTGTCGGAGTTGAACGGCGAGGTCGTCAAGGTGACGGTCACCGAGCTCAAGGAGAACACGTATTTCGCGCGCATCACGATCGTCCAGAACGGCACCGAGCTCGAGATCGATTCGCGTCCGTCCGATGCCATCGCGCTCGCAGTGCGTTGCGACGCCCAGATCTTTGCGGCCGACGAGGTCGTCGAGGAGTCGAGCATCGAGTTCCAGGCAGGCGACGAGGAGGCAAGCCTCGTCACGGCCTCGAACCTCGCCGATCTCGACCCGGAGGAGTTCCGGCAGTTCATCGAGACCGTCACGCCCGAGGAGTTCGCCTCGAGCCTCGAAGAGGTGCTCGGCGAGCCCGATGACGACGTCGAAGAGGACGACGACGACGAGGATTGAGGCGGCTCAGGCGGCTACGGACACGATCAGCGCGATTGCGTTGAAGGTCGCGTGTAGGAGCATCCCCGGGTAGACGCTGCCCGTCTTCACGCGGAGCATCCCCACCACGATCCCGAAGAACGCAAGGATCGGGAAGCCGAGGACGAGCCCGTGCGCGGCGCCGAAGAGGATGCCGGTCACGAGGACCGCGAAGAGGATTCCCCAGGGCTCGACGAGCGAGATGCCGAGCCCGCGATACGTGAGCTCCTCGATCGCAGGCGCGACGATCGTCACGACGAGGAAGAACGCGATGAAGGCGCCGGCACGGCTCGAGTCCCAGCCGCTCGGCACGAGACCTTGCTCGTCGCTCGTGCTCCAGTCGCCGAAGAGCGAGAGCGCACGCTCGTAGACGTACGACCCGACGTAGATGGCGACGATGCCGAGCAGCGCCAGGCCCAGCGCGCGCCGCCACGAGTCGGGCTGGCGCAGGGCGAAGACCTCGCGCTTGGGTAGGCCGCGCGCGATGAGCAGGAGGATGCCGAGGATGAAGGCGTACTGAATGAGGGCTGCGACCGACGACGAATACTTGTACGCGAGGTTCTCGGGCTCGTCAGGGCCGTAGATGCGACCCAGGTAGGCGATGAGTGCGAGCGCGCCGACGAACACCAGCCACGCCAGGAGGCGTCCAGGATGCTTCTCGCCGACCCCGATCACGCGTGAGATTCCAGCAGAAGCGTGGCTAGCATTCGGGCATGAGCCCGCCGCCGAGCAGGCGCACGCCGCTCGATCCGGAGACGCTGCGACCGCGGGGCCGTCACCAGCGCGCTCTCCGGCGCCGTCGCCGGAAGCGAGGCGCGGTCGTAGCGATCCTCGCGATCGTCGCGCTCGCGACGGCAGCAGGGGTCGGCGGGACGGCGGCCGTTCTCGCGTACGGATCGTCGTGCGACCTCGACTCGCTGAAGTCGGTCGACATCGGCGCGAACACCTTCGTCTACGCAGCCAACGGCACGTTGCTGGGCTCGATCCCGGCCGAGAAGAACCGCGAGCCGGTCAGCGCCGCGGACATGTCGCTCTGGGTCCGGAAGGCGACGATCGCGATCGAGGACAGGCGCTTCTTCGACCATGGCGGGGTCGATGTGGAGGGCATCGCGCGTGCAGCCGTGGCCGACATCAAGGCAGGAGCGCTCGTCGAAGGCGGCTCGACGATCACGCAGCAGCTCGTGCGCAACCTCTACATCTCGCGTGAGAAGACCGTCCAGCGAAAGGTCAAGGAGGCATGCCTCGCCGCAAAGCTCGACGGTGAATGGGGCAAGCAGCGCATCCTCACGGCGTACCTCAACCAGAGCTTCTACGGCAATCGGGCGTACGGGATCGAGGCCGCGGCGCAGACGTACTTCTCGAAGCCCGCGAAGGACCTCACGCTCTCGGAGTCCGCGCTTCTCGCCGGGCTTCCGCAGGCGCCGTCGATCTACGACCCGTTCACCGCGCCAGCGCGGGCGCTCGCCCGCCGCCGGGAGGTGCTCGCGGCGATGCTCGACACGCACATCATCACGCCGCGGCTCTACCGGAAAGCGATCGAGGCGAAGGTCATCCTGCATCGCGGCCGCCTGTACGACGCGATTCGAGAGCCGTACTTCTTCGGCTACGTCCGCGACAAGCTGATCGAGGCGTACGGCGCTTCGCAGGTGCGCTCGGGCGGGCTGAAGGTGTACACGACGATCATCCCGCGGTACCAGCGGCTCGCCGAGACCGCGATCAAGGAGACGCTCGACGAGCCGGACGATCCGGCGGCGGCCCTCATCTCGATCAGCCCACGCACGGGCGCGATCCGCGCCATGGCTGCCGTTGTGCCGAACCGGCCGAAGAATCAGTTCAATCTGCTGTCGCAGGCACGACGTCAGCCCGGTTCGACGTTCAAGACGTTCGTGCTCGCAGCCGCGGTCGAGCAGGGGATCAATCCCGACTCGACGTACTACGTCTCCGCGCCGTTCACGTACAAGATCCACCCGGCCGGGAACTGCGAGGACGGCAGCTGGTGGTGCGTCAAGACCTACGCGAACGACTACTACGGCTGGAGCTCCATCCGGAGCGCGACGCTGCGGTCGGACAACACCGTCTACGCGCAGCTCACGCTCGACGTCGGACCCGAGAAGGTCGCGGAGATGGCACGCCGTCTGGGCGTTCGCTCGCAGCTCGACGTCAACGGCGCCTACGTGCCCGCGATCGGCCTGGGGTCGATCGCCGTGTCGCCCCTCGATCTCGCGTCGGCCTACGCGACACTCGCAGCCGGGGGTATCCACGCCGAGCCGATGGCGATCCGGCGGGTGGTCCTCCCCGACGAGACCGTCGACACCGAGGCGGGCTGGGGGAAGCCGAAGCGGCACCGCGCGATCTCCGAAGGCACGGCCGCGGTCGTCACCCGCATTCTCGAGCAGAACGTCCAGTCCGGAACGGGCACACGCGCCGCCTTCGGCCGACCGGCCGCAGGGAAGACGGGGACGGCCGAGCTGAACGTGGACGCATGGTTCGCGGGCTACACGCCGGAGCTCGCGACGACTGTCTGGATGGGCTTCACGCGGGCGGAGATCCCGCTCGAGAGCGTGCACGGCATCGCTGTGACGGGCGGGAGCTTCCCGGCGGAGATGTGGCGGCTCTTCATGGAGCCGGCGCTCGAGGGCACGGAGCCGGAGGCGTTTCCCGAGCCGAAGGTCTGGCCCGAGTGGAAGCCGTTCACGCGAGGCGACTTCGCGCTCTCGTACGACCCCAACGCGACACAGGAGACGGAGACGGAGACCGAGACGGAGACGGAGACAACCGACACCACCCCCGCTCCGTCGCGGGTCGACTCGGGCGGGAACGGTCAGTGCCGGAACTGCTGACGGTCGAGCAAGCGCTCGAGCGCGTCCTCGAACACGCACACCCGCTGCCGACCGAGACGGTCACGCTCGAGGATGCATTCGGTCGGGTTCTTCGGGAGCCGGCTCGGTCCGCTGTCGACCTTCCGCCGTTCCCGAGCTCGGCGATGGACGGCTTCGCCCTGCGCGCAGCGGAGACTCCCGGTGAGCTTCCGATCGCTTTCCGCGTCGCCGCAGGAGCCGCGCCTCCCGGACCGCTCCCGGCGGGAGCCGCTGCGGGGATCGCGACGGGAGGGACGGTTCCCGACGGCGCGGACGCCGTGGTGCCGGTGGAGATCGTCGAAGAACGCGGTGATCGACTGATCGTCCCGGAC
>DASTWH010000359.1:0-6250 GCA_035758735.1 Gaiellaceae bacterium | reverse complement strand
ACTGGACGCTGGGCGGCCGCCGCGTGCCATTGCGCGCGTGGTACCCGCTCGAGGTCTTCCGGTATCCGGCCGGCGCACCCCTCGATCGCGCGCGGATCGACGCGGGCCTCGCCGACGGCTCACTCGCCGTCGACACCAGGCTGCGCGACGCGCTCGCCGACGGCATCTCCTCGTTCCCCGTGCCGAGCATCGTCGACGACAGCTCCTACGCCGTCGAGTGCGCGGCCGTCGGAGAGGTCGACCTCGTGCGCCTCGATCGCCAGATCCGCGATCTGGAGCTGCGGATCGCGGAGCTCGAGGCCCGCTTCTGGCCGAGAGTGCGGCAGCGGCTGAAGCAACTCGCCCGCCGCGGGCCGTAAGTGCGCGATGGCCCAGCGCGACGGTCACGTCTGGCTCGTCTTCTCGGACCTCATGGCCAACCGCGTCTTCTTCGAATGCGGGATCGTCGACCGAGCGCGCGAGGCGTTCCCCGATCAGCTTGCCGCTCTCTTCCTCGTGCACGAGAAACACGTTCGACCCTGGAGGGCGCGCCTCGACGGGATCGACGTCCTGCACGGCGACGACCTCATCCCGAAGCAGGTCCGTCCCAGCGAACGGGTCGTACGCCGCATCGACTACGAACTCGACAAGTGGATCGGCTTCTACCCGCTCGCCCTACGCCACAGCCTGCGCCACGGCTTTCACCGCGATCGCCTCGCTGCAGGGCACCCGTTCGCCTTTCTGGACGTGAGCCGTGCGGGGCCGCTGCCGCGGTGGCGGTGGCTGGAGTCGGCGATGACCCGCTGGCATCTCTCGGCCCGTCGGTACGTGCCGCAGGTCCTGTTCGAGCGCATGAGGAGCGATTGCCGTGCTGTCGTGTTGACCAATCCGCAAGCGCACTCCTCGATGCCTCTCCTCTCGGCAACAAGGCGTCTGAAGGTCCCGACAATCGGCTACATCGCCAGCTGGGACCACCCGGTGGGGAAGGGCATCGTGTCGCCGTACCTCGACCGCTACATCGTGCAGAACGCGGCCATGCGCGAGGATCTCTCGAGGTACCACGGCATCGACCCGTCACGCGTGGTCGTCACCGGATGGCCGCAAACCGACGTCTTCCATCGTCGGCGTTCGCGCGATGCGTACTGCGCGCTCCTCCACGGTCTCGGGCTCTCCGACGGTCTCCCGGTCGTTCTCTACGCGGGGAACACGTCGAGCAACGCACCGTACGAGGCCAATCTCGTCGCGCGCCTCGTGTCCTGGTGGCAAGAGTCTGGTGCGAACGAGCGGTTCTCGCTCCTTTTCCGCCCACATCCCTACGACCGCGAGGTCGAGACGAGGTACCACGCTGTGCTGGCGGACTCGGATGCCGCTCTCCAGCGCTCGAGCTTCGCCGACCTCGAGGACCTCGTCACGCTCCTCCAGCACGTCGACGCGGTCGTCGCGAACGCCGGCACGATCCTGCTCGACGCGCTGGTGAACGACCGGCCCTCGGTCTGCGTGACCTTCGACGAGGGGGCGCCCAAGGGGGAGCGGCATGCGGATCTGAACCTCACAGGAGCGCACTACCGCGAGATGGTCGACTCGCGAGCGTTCTACCGCGCTGACGACTTCGACGAGCTCGTCCGTACCCTCGATCGTGCGCTCTCCGAGCCCGGAGAGTTGCGTGCAGAGCGCGTGAGGCTCGCCGCGGAGGTGGTCGGCGAGGTGGACGGCCGAGCGGCGGAGCGCGTTGTGGCCGCGATTCGCGAGGTGATCGTCGGTGGGCCTGCTGCGGTCGGAGCGACGGGCGAACGCGCAGTAGACCCGGCGTTCGGCGACCAGAGCGCTGGGTAGCATCGATCACGTGATCGAAACGCCGACACCGGTCAAGGACTCGCCGACGGCGACACCGCCGTCCGACGAGGAGCCGGCGCGCGATGCCCGGGTTACCGTCATCCGCCCTGCGCCGCGCTGGCCGCACCTCGACTTCCGCGAGCTCTGGCACTACCGCGAGCTGTTGGGCAGCCTCGCCCGGCGTGACGTCGCCGTTCGCTACAAGCAGACGTCCATCGGGGTGGCATGGGCGATCCTGCAGCCATTCCTGACGATGGTCGTGTTCACGATCGTGTTCGGGAAGTTCGCGAATTTCCCCTCGAAGGGGCTGCCATATCCGATTTTCAGCTACTCCGCGCTGCTGCCATGGACCTACTTCGCAACTGCGGTCGGGATCGCCAGCGGCAGCCTCGTGTCCAACAAGGCGCTCGTGACGAAGGTCTACTTCCCGAGGATCCTGCTCCCACTGGCAGGGGTCACGGTGCCCCTCCTCGACTTCTGTCTCGCCTTCGTCGTCCTGTTCGGACTGATGGCGTGGTTCGACGTCTGGCCGAGCGCAGCGATCGTCCTCGCGCCCTTCTTCGTCCTGCTGGCGCTGTTCACGGCGCTCGGGGTCGCTCTCCTTCTCTCGGCCGTCAACGTCCGCTACCGGGACGTGCCGTACGCGATTCCGTTCCTCATCTCGACCTGGCTCTACTTTTCCGGGGTCGTCTATGCGCTGAACGGGCTCGCCGAATGGCAGCAGTGGCTGCTCGCGCTCAACCCGATGACTGCGGTCATCAGCGGCTTCCAGTGGGGTGTCGTCTCGACTGACCCACCCGACCTCGGCCGCACGCTGGTCAGTATCGCGGCGGCGGCTGTCATCGTCGTCGTCGGTCTCTGGTACTTCCGGCGCTCGGAGCCCCGCTTCGCAGACACGATCTGATGGCTGTCGCGATCCAGACCGATCAGCTGTCGAAGCAGTACCAAATCGGCGAGATGCAGAGCGCCTACGGCACGCTGCGCGACACGCTCGCCAGCGGCGCGCGCCGGCTGGTCCGACGCGACCACTCTCAGCACGTCGAGGATATCTGGGCGCTCCGTGACGTCTCGCTGAAGGTCCCGGAGGGGCAAGTCCTCGGCGTCATCGGCCGCAACGGAGCCGGGAAGTCGACGCTCCTCAAGATCCTGACCCGCATCACGACGCCGACGAGCGGTACAGCGGAGATTCACGGCCGCGTCGGGAGCCTGCTCGAGGTAGGCACCGGGTTCCATCCCGAGCTGACCGGACGGGAGAACGTCTTTCTCAACGGCTCGGTCCTCGGTATGAAGCGGCGTGAGATCCAGTCCAAGTTCGACGAGATAGTCGAGTTCTCCGGAGTGCAGCGGTTCATCGACACGCCGGTCAAGCGCTACTCGAGCGGGATGTCGGTGCGCCTTGCCTTCTCGGTTGCGGCACATCTCGAGCCGGAGATCCTCCTCGTGGATGAGGTGCTCGCCGTCGGAGATGCGGAGTTCCAGCGGCGGTGCCTCGGCCGCATGGAGGATCTCAGCCAGTCGGGCCGGACGGTCCTGTTCGTCTCGCATCAGATGCAAGCCGTGACCCAGCTCTGCGATCGCGCCATCCTCCTCGAGAAAGGCGAGATCGCACTCGACGGGTCGGCTGATGACGTCGTGGCCGAGTACCTCCAACTCGTCGGTGGCTCGTCGTCCGAACGGACGTGGCCCGAGGACTCCGCGCCGGGCGACACGCTGGTCCGGCTACTTGCGGTGCGCGTCGTCGACGAGGGCGGGGAGGTCGTGAGCAGCGTCGATGTTCGCAAGCCGGTCGGCATCGAGATCACATTCCGCGTGCTCCGCGACAGCGGGCGTTCGGTCTTCCCCAAGATCAAGATCTACGACGCCCGCCGGAACGTCGCGTTCAACGCTCTCGACACGAGTTCCCGCTGGCGGCATCCGACGGCGTCCGGCGAGTACGTGTCCACCGCCTGGATCCCCGCCAACCTCCTCAACGAAGGGCTCATCGCGGTCGACGTCGGAGTCTGCTCGGTCGGGACGACGAAGCTTCATCCGCATACGGGGGCCAACGATGTCGTCTCCTTTCACGTGCGGGATCCGGGCGAGGGCGACTCGGCGAAAGGACCGTTCACGGGACAGCTGCACGGGGTCTTGCGACCGCTGCTCGAGTGGACCACCGAGGAGCGCTGAGTCCTGGTTTCGTCGCGACGACTCTCCGCGGCGCGTGACGGAAAGGTGAGGGTCGCCCGCCGTCTCGGTGTGTTCGGGCTCTTCGAGCGCCCGGCGTCGTGAGCGAACCGTCGGTCAGCGTCGTCATCTCGACGTACGAGTGGCCCGACGCGCTCGACGTGCTTCTTCTCGCCCTCGCAGACCAAGACGACGACGACTTCGAGGTCGTCGTCGCGGATGACGGGTCCGGTCCCGAGACCGCGGCGGTGGTGGAGAGGTGGCGCGCCCGCGGCCCGTTTCGCGTCACGCATGCATGGCAGCCGGACGACGGCTGGCGAAAGTCACGGATACTGAACCTCGGGGCACTGGCCGCGTCAGGGCGGTACGTGGTCTTCCTCGACGGCGACTCGATTCCAAGAGCATCTTTCCTCGCAGCAGTCCGCCGTGTGATGCTCTCCGGCTGGTTCCTGGCGAGCAAGCGGCTCCTCCTGAGTCGAGCGCTGTCGGGCCGCGTGCTCGACGAGCGGCTTCCCGTCTGGCGCTGGTCCGCGGCACGCTGGCTGCTCGGGGCGCCGCGGGAGCTCGTCCGGTCGGATCGGGAGCATGGGCGGCCGGGCGTCCTCCTCCCGCTCCGAGACCGCCGGCGGCCGTGGCGGGCGCACCAGCCGGAGTTCACCGCTCCCTACGAGGCGTACGGATTCTGTCTCGGCATGTGGCGGTCGGATTTCGAGCGTGTCAACGGCTTCGATCTGCGATTCGAGAACTGGGGCGGAGAGGACGAGGACCTCGCTGCTCGGCTGCGTCGAGCCGGTCTTCGATGCGGCTGGCCGGGCCCGAAGGCGACGATGCTGCACCTCTGGCATGAGCCGAAGGTCGGGCTGATGCCCTCGAACAAGCACCTCGTGCGTGACAGCCTCGCGGGCGACCAGGTCGAGGCGGTTGCGGGGTTACGCGAGGTCGCTGCTCAGGAGAGCGCAAACCGCGTCGCGTCGTCGACCTCGTCCAGCGAGCCGGTGTAGAGGTAGCTGCGGTCGGTGAGCGACGCGAGGGACGCGGGCGAGCAGTACGTGACGGTCGCCAGCACCCGCGGGCGCTCGGTCGCGAACCCTCCGCGGTGGAAGCCGGCCGTGTTGCAGAAGACCATCGTCCCCTTCGGCGCCGTGAACGTCCGGATGCCGTCTTCGGGGATCCGCTTTTCGAGCTCGCCGTCAGGCGGGTAGTTCTCGCCGAGCGGGCGCCAGGGCCATTCGTCGGCGTAGCGCCCTCCGGGCGCGCTCTCCGGCACGTACTCGAAGGGGCCGGTGCTGTCGTCGACGTCGACGAGATAGAGGAACGCCTTCAGGAGGTGCTTGTCGTTGAAGTCGCGGTGCCAGCGTTGCGATGCCTTGCGGTCGGCATCGGCCGCCTGTGGCACGGAGTACCAGACGTCGAGGTACTGGAGCTTCGACCACAGGCCGAGATAGGTGTTCGCGATGTCCAGCATGGGCCGCGAGGCGCACACTGCGAACCACGGGTCGTCGAAGCCGAGCTCGACACCGAAGCTGTGCCGCCGCACCACGAACTCCTTGCCGGCGCGGACCCGCAGCGCCTCGCCGTCACCTTCGAGGCCGGCCTCGGTGTCGGAGACGAACTCGTCGGCCTGCTGCTCGATCGCCGTCCAGGTTGCGGCGTCGGGGATCAGCTCTGAGAACGGGACGACGCAGTACCCCTCGGCGTCGAGCGCGGAGACGATCTTCTGCTGGACGTCGTCGAGCTCGGGCACGGAGCCGGAGAAGTGCCGACGGCTTGTCCGGTTCGCAAGGACGCGGTCGTGGAGCGAGTAGGTCGCACGCACTCCGCGCTTCTCCAGTGAGGTCGCGACGTGGTTGATCCGCGCCGCGAAGCGTGTCTTCGTCCGGTGCACGACAGGGCCGTACGCTACCCGAGCCGTGGCGAGCCTCTTCGTCCTCTACCGCGACTCGGCCCTGCGGCGGGCAGCACTGCGGGCGCCCGTGGGGGACCCCGCGCGCTACAGCCTGTACGGGCTCGACGAGCTCCGAAGTGCGGGCTTCGACGCCCGACACAACCTCGAGGCAGGCGTCGAGCCCGACGCCGGCGCGCGCACGAAAGGTCGTCTCCTCGACCGCACCGTCCGTCTCTCCGGTGGGTACTCGGGGGACTTCCCACGCGTTCTCGGCTCGCTCGACGAGGCCAATCGGGCCGACGTCGTCTTCTCGACTGTCGACACCGTCGGCATCCCGCTGGCGCTGCTCCGACGGTTCGGGCGGGTGAGGCCGCCCGTCGTGTACGTGGC
>DASTWH010000352.1:0-2170 GCA_035758735.1 Gaiellaceae bacterium | reverse complement strand
ATCCGGGAGACGCCGTTCGGGGTGCCGACGACGACGCCATTTCCACGGGACGCCCAGCACGCCGCGTACGACCGCGACGCGGTCGAGCGCTTCTGGAGGATCCTGGCCTGGTCGGGATCCGTATTCGAGGAGTTCGCCGGGTGGTACTGCGGCAAGACGAGCCCTGTCCAGCTCTTCTGGCACTCGCTGGATCTCGCCGTCACGCGCTTCCGCGGCCCGCGAACGCCGCTGGCCGCGGACGCCGATGCGGTGACGCAGGAGGCGTACTCGCACGAGCTCGTCTCCTTCGGCTTCTGGGCGGGCGACCGGAGCCTGCGCGAGCCGAGCTACTACTCCTACGCGCATCCGGAGCCCGACGGTCTGCGATCCGAGCCTTTGCTCCCGGGAGAGGCTCGCTGGACTGAGTTCGGCTCCGGGTCGCTTGCCCTTCTCCCCTATGAGGCGGTACGGAAGGCGGCCGATCCTCGAGAGACATTGCTCTCGTTCCTCGAGAGCGCCTACCGAGCCGGCGCCGGCCGAGCGGGTTGGGACATCGACGACCTGACGTCGAGCTGGTGCCCGGACTGGCTCCCGCGGTTGCTCGGGCGCTAGCCGGTCGCGAAGATCGGAATTAGCGATGGTCGCGACCGCGGTCGAGCAGGAACACCGGGTGACGCCGGTCGAGCTCTTCTTCGATCTCGTGTTCGTCTTCGCTTTCACGCAGGTGGCGACGCTGCTCACGCGGGACTCGACGTTCGCAGGGATCGGTCGGGGGGTGCTCGTCCTGGCCGCACTCTGGTGGGCGTGGGCCGCCTATGCAGGTTTGACGAACACCGTCGATCCCGACGAAGGGGTCGTCGGAGCCGCGCTCCTCGCGGCGTTGATGGCGATGTTCATCGCGGCGCTCGCGGTACCGGGCGTGTTCGACGGTGAGGGAGTCCTCTTCGGTGCCGCGTTCCTGTTCGTCTGCGCGATGCATTTGGCGCTCTACGCCGTCGCCGGCCGACATCGTCCCGACCTGCTGCGGGCGGTGCTCCGCTTCGCTCCATGGTCGATCGGCGGCGCGACGCTGATCCTCCTCGCCGGGTTCGCGGACGGCGCTCGCATCTGGCTCTGGATCGCCGCACTCGCGGTCACCTACGTCGGCGGAGCTGTGAGCGGCTCGACGGGTTGGCAGCTGCACCCGACGCACTTCGCCGAGCGGTACGGACTCGTCGTGATCATCGCGCTCGGCGAGGCGTTCATCTCGATCGGGATCGGCGTGACGGGCATCGATCTCGGGCTCGGTGAGATCGTGGCCGCGATTCTCGGGCTTCTCGTCGCCACCGCGTTCTGGCTCGCGTACTTCGACTTCTTCTCGATCCGCGGCGAGCGCATTCTCGTCGAGCTCGAGGGCCCGGAGCGCGTCGCGCTCGGGCGCGATGTCTACGCGTACGCGCACTTCCCGCTGATCGTGGGCATCGTGCTCTTCGCGTTCGCGATGAAGACGATCGTTGCGCACGTCGGCGACGAGCTCGACGCCCCTACGGCATTCGCGCTCTGCGGCGGGAGCGCCATCTACCTTCTCGCGTACTCGGGGATCCGGATCCGCGTCGAGCATCGCTTGACCGTCAGTCGAGGACGATTCGTCGCAGCGCTGCTCCTCATCCTCGCGCTGCCACTCGCCACGGCCATCCCCGCTCTCGCCGCGCTCGCGCTCGTAACCGGCATCTGGGCCCTGTTGCACGTGTACGAGCTCGTGTGGTGGCGGGAGGCGCGCGCCGCATCACGCGCGCTGATCGCCACGCCGTCGGCGACTGACTCGACCTGAAGCCACCCGGAAGGCCGAATGGGGGTTGACGGCGAAGCGGACTCGTCAGTCGGCTGCGATCCTTCCGACATGCCCGCTGACGAGAACGGCGCCAAGACGCCACCGGCGCCGCGCGGCTCGGCGCCCCCGCCCAGCGGGCCGCGCCCGTGGTGGAGGCCGAGCATGCGCTGGACCATCTTGTTCCTCGTCGTCCTCGCGCTCAACACCTTCTTCACCAGCCGGGTGATGGAAGGGCCGTCCCGGGTCCGCGTGGCGTACAGCCCGTTCTTCCTACAGCAGGTGAAGACGGGCAACGTCGACGAGATCACGTCCCAGGGGACGGACATCCAGGGGACGTTCAAGAAGGAAGTTGCGTACCAGGACTCGGATCCGACGACGCGC
>DASTWH010000301.1:0-2509 GCA_035758735.1 Gaiellaceae bacterium | reverse complement strand
AGGTCGGCGTCAGCGGCCTCCGGTCGCGCGCACGATCTACGTCGGCCGGACGAAACCCATGCGCTCGTACATCGCCTCGAGCGTCGGCCGCGACGTCTCGCGCGCCTTCTCGGCACCCAGCGCGAGGAGGCGATGAAGCTGGCCGTCGTCCTCGCGGATCTCGCGGAACTGCGTCTGGAACGGCTCGAGCAGGGCGATCACGGACTCGGCGACCTCGTTCTTGAACGTCCCGTAGCCCTGCCCGTCGTAGCGCCCCTCGATCGCCTCGATCGACTCGCCGGTCGAGACGGTCATGATCTCGATGAGATTCGAGACGCCCGGCTTGTCCTCGGCGTGCCGGATCTCGCGGCCGGAGTCCGTGACGGCCGTCTTGAACTTGCGCCTGATCTCGTCGGCGGAGTCGAGGATGTACACGGTGCCGTTCTCGGTCCCTCCGGTCGTCGACATCTTCTTCTCCGGCTCCTGGAGGTCCATGATCTTCGCCCCGACCTCGGGATAGACGCCGCGCGGGAGCGTGAAGGTCTCGCCGTAGCGTGAGTTGAAGCGCTCCGCGACGTCCCGTGTGAGCTCGATGTGCTGGCGCTGGTCGATCCCGACCGGGACGATGTCGGTCTGGTACAGGAGGATGTCGCCCGCCTGCAGCACCGGGTACGTGAACAGGCCCGCGGACACGAAGTCCTGCGACTCCGACTTCTCCTTGAACTGCGTCATACGCCGCAGCTCGCCGAAGCTCGTAACCGACGCGAGCAGCCAATTCGCCTCGGCGTGAGCCGTCACGTGGCTCTGCGCGAAGATCGTCGACCGGTCGGGGTCGAGCCCGGTCGCGACGAGCATCGCGAAGAGGTCGAGCGTGCGGTTGCGGAGCTCCTCCGGATCGTGCTCGACGCTGACCGAGTGCAGGTCGACGATGCAGAAGAAGGCCTCGCCCTGCTCCTGCGTCGCGGCGTACTGGCGGAAGCCGCCCGCGTAGTTGCCGAGGTGCTTCAGGCCCGTCGGCTGGATGCCGGAGAAGATGCGCATCGCGGGATTGTCCCTGGACCCGCAGGGCGGCGCCGGGTCGACTCTAGACTCGCTCGATGCGTATCGAGCCCGTCTCCGCCCTGGACGGTCATGTCGCCGTGCCTGGCGACAAGTCGATTTCACACCGTGCCGTTCTCATAGGCGCCGTCTGCGAGGGCGAGACGCGCGTCACCGGCTTTGGCCGGTCCGCCGACACCGAGGCGACGATCGAGGCCGTCCGCGCGCTCGGTGCCGAGGTGATCGTGGACGACGTCGACGCACTGACGATCCGTGGCGTGGGGCTGCGAGGCCTGCGTTCGCCGGAGGAGCCGATCGACTGCGGCAACGCCGGGACGCTCATGCGACTGATCTCAGGCCTGCTCGCCGGCGTGGCGGGTCGCACCGAGCTCGTAGGAGATACGTCGCTGTCGTCTCGGCCCATGGAGCGGATCGCCGAGCCGTTACGTCGCATGGGCGCGATGATCGAGACGACGGACGGCCACGCTCCGCTCGTCGTCGAGGGCGGAAGCCTGCGCGCAATCGACTACGAGCTGCCGGTCGCGTCGGCGCAGGTGAAGTCCGCGATCCTCCTGGCGGGCGTCCACGCCGAGGGTGCGACGACCGTCGTCGAGCCCGTTCCGACGCGCGACCACACGGAGCGCATGCTCGAAGCGGCAGGAGCGCGAGTGACGCGGCGCCCGTCGAGCGTCACGGTCGACGGTGGACCCTCGCTCACGCTTCCCGAGGTCGAGGTTCCCGGCGACATCTCGTCGGCTGCGCCTTTCCTCGTCGCCGCGGCGATCGTCCCCGGCTCGCGGGTGACCGCGCACGGGATCGGGCTCAACCCGCGCCGCGCGGGGCTCCTCGACGTCCTCGAGCGCATGGGCGCGCGGATCGCCGTCTACAACCGGCGCTCGATCGGCGGTGAGCCTGCAGGCGACGTCGAGCTCCGGGCCTCCGACCTCGTCGGCGCCACGATCTCGGCGGAGGAGGTCCCCTCGCTGATCGACGAGTTGCCGATCCTCGCGGTGGCGGCGTGCCACGCGCGGGGGGAGACCGTCGTGCGCGGCGCGGAGGAGCTGCGCGCGAAGGAGTCGAACCGCATCGAGGCGGTGGTGGAGGAGCTTCGGCGGGTCGGCGGGCACATCCGGGCGACACCGGACGGGTTCCGGATCAAGGGCGTGCCGTCACGGCTGCGCGGCGGCGTCGTGGACTCGCGCGGCGACCATCGTCTGGCCATGCTCGGCGCGGTCGTCGGCGTCGCGTCGCGCGAAGGCGTCGACCTTCGCGGAGCAGAGGCGGCGGCGACGAGCTTCCCGGAGTTCTTCGACGTTCTCGAGCAGGTCGCTCCGGGTGCAGTTCACTACCCTCCCGCGACATGATCGTGGCCATCGACGGGCCGGCCGGCTCGGGGAAGAGCACCGTTGCCTCCACCCTCGCGCGCCGGCTGGGGTTCCGCTACCTGGACACGGGCGCGATGTACCGCGCGCTCACGTGGGTCGCCCGGCGG
>DASTWH010000293.1:0-11226 GCA_035758735.1 Gaiellaceae bacterium | reverse complement strand
CGGGTTCGGCAAGATCTTCGTCTCCTCGCTCGCGGTCGCGGGCAGGTCGGGCACGCTGCACGCGCGCCTCGGAACGCGCCCGACCTTCGGTCGCATCCACGCCAAGACGGGGACGACGAACCGTGCGTCCGCCCTCGCCGGCTTCGTCGGCGGATACGTCTTCGCGATCGTCCAGAACGGCTCTCCCGTCCCGTACTGGACGGCGCGGGCGGTGCAGGATCGCTTCGTGACCGTGCTAGCGCGCCGCTAGAAGAGCCGCCAGATCGGCTTCGGCGAGCACGGGGACGCCGAGCTTCCCGGCCTTCTGCGCCTTCGACCCGGGGCTCTCGCCGACGACGACGCCGGTCGTCTTCTTCGAGACGGAGTCGGACACCTTTGCCCCGAGGGCCTCGAGTGCCGCCTTCGCCTCCTCGCGCGTCCAGGCCTCGAGGGTTCCTGTGATGACGTACTGCGAGCCCGTCAGCGGCCCCTCCTCCGGCAGGCGGTCGTCCTCCGCGAGGGCGAGCTGGAGACCGAGCTCGCGCAGCTCCCCGACGAGTGCCAGGTTGTCCGGATCCGCGAACCACTCCGCGATCAGCTCCGCCCGCTCGGGGCCGATCCCCTCCACGTCCTCGAGCTGCTCGAGCGTCGCGGCTGCGAGCGCCTCGACCGTGCGGAAGTGGAGCGCCAGACTCCGCGCGATGATCCAGCCGACCTTCGGGATGTTCAGCCCCAGGAGGACGCGCGAGAACGGCTGCTCCTTCGAGCGCTGGATCGACTCGTACGCGCGCGCAGCGGAGATGTCCGCGAACCCTTCGAGCTCCGCGAGCTGGTCGGCGGTCAGCCGGTAGAGGTCGGGGAGCGAACGGACGATCTCCTCGTCCCAGAGCTTCTTGATCGTGCTCGCCCCGACGTTCTCGATGTCCATCGCGCCTCCGACCCAGTGGTAGAGGGTCTCGAGGCCGCGCGACGGGCACGCGCGGTTCGGGCAGCGATGCATGACCTCGCCCTCGGGCCGCACGACCTCGACCTTGCACAGCGGACAGCGCTTCGGCATCCGCCACGGCTTGGTGCCCGGCTCGTGCTCCCCCGCAGGCCCGACGACCTGCGGAATGACGTCTCCCGCGCGCTGGACGATCACGAGGTCGCCGACGCGGATGTCCTTTCGCCTGATGTCGTCCTCGTTGTGGAGCGTCGCGCTCGAGACGGTCACGCCGCCGATGTGGACGGGCTCGAGCTCGGCGAGCGGGCTCAGCACGCCGGTACGGCCGACACGGACGTGGATCGCCGTCAGTCGCGTCACGGCGGAGGTCGGCGCCCACTTGAACGCGCGCGCGAACCGGGGACGCGCGTGCAGGGCCCCCAGGCGGCGCTGCTGGTCGAATGAGTCGACCTTCACGACGATCCCGTCGATCTCGTAGCCGAGGTCGGCTCGGCGCTCCTCCCACGCCACGCAGGCATCCGCGACCTCGGCGATGGTTTCGAGGCGCTGCGCGTCCGGATTCGTCCGGAACCCGCGAGCCCGAAGCCACTCGAGCGCCTCCCACTGGGAGCCGAGCTCGTCCCCGTCCAGGACGCCGACGCCGTAGACGAAGATCGACAGGGGCCGCTCTGCGGTGATCGCGGGATTCAGCTGTCGGAGCGACCCCGCCGCCGCGTTCCGCGCGTTCGGCGCCGGCTTCTTGCCCGCTGCGAGCTGGGCCTCGTTGAAGCGCACGAAGCCCTCGAGCGGGAAGTAGATCTCGCCACGGACCTCCATTCGGGTGGGTGCGGCGTCCCCGAGCATCCGCAGCGGTATCGCCTCGATCGTGCGCAGGTTGACGGTCACGTCCTCGCCGCGGAAGCCGTCGCCGCGGGTCGCACCCCGGACGAGCGCACCGTTCTCGTAGACGAGCGACACAGCCGACCCGTCGATCTTCGGCTCGAGGACGTAGGCGACCGGCTCGTCCGTTCCCAGCCGCTTTCGCACGTCGTCGGCCCACTTCTCGAGGGCTTCGCGTGTCGTGACCTTCTCGAGCGAGCCCATCGGCGAGAGATGCTCGAGCTTCGTGAACCCGGCGGCGGGCGGCGCCCCCACGCGCTGCGTGGGCGAGTCGGCCGACACGAGCTCGGGGTGCTTCTCCTCGAGCTCCTTCAGCTCGTCGAAGAGCGCGTCGTACGCCGCGTCGTCGATCTCCGGGTCGTCGAGCACGTGGTAGCGGTGGTTGTGGTGCCGGACGAGACGTCGGAGCTCCTCGACCCGCCGCGCCGGCGCCGCGGTCGTCCTAGATGACACCCAGGAGCTCCTCGGGCGTGCGTACGAAAGCGTCCGGCTCCTCGGCCAGCAGTCGCTCGTCCGGATGGATCCCGCCCCACCCGACCGCGACCGCGAAGACGCCGGCCGCCTTCGCGGCGCCGATGTCGAACGGCGAGTCGCCGACGTAGACGGCCTCCTCGGGCGTGGCGCCGAGCTTCTCGATCGCGACCAGAACCGGGTCGGGCTCCGGCTTGTGCCTCTCCGTGTCCTCGAATCCGACGACGACGTCGAATGCGTTCGCGAGCGCAGGAAAGCGGTCCAGCGCGAGGGCCACGGTGCGATGTCGCTTTGCCGTGACGATCCCGAGCTTCCGGCCCTCCGCCTTCAGTCCAGGAAGGAGCGCGAGAAGGTCGTCGAACGCCTCGAGCGTCTCGTGCAACCCGTCGTTGTGTTCCTTGTACGCGTCGAGCAGCTGATCGGCGTGCTCCGCGTCGATCGCGTTCATCTGCGCGACGATGCCCTGCCCTCCGATCGACATCTGCATCTCGGCCGGGGGGATCTCGCGACGGAGGACGGTGCGGACCGCGTGCTGCATCGAGGCGAGAATGATCGGCCCGGAGTCGATGAGCGTCCCGTCGAGGTCGAACAGAACGATCCGAAAGCGCACGCGGCGATCGTAGCCACGCTCAGTAGCCGACCCTCTCGAGGTACAGGCCATGTGGAGGTGCCGTGAGGCCGGCCTCCGTCCGAGGACGTCCGGCGCGGAGGTGCTCGATCCGCTCGGGTGCGGCCGCGCCGGCCTCGAGCATCGTGCCGACGAGCGTTCGCACCATGTGTCGGAGGAAGCTGTCGGCGGTGATCGTGAAGTCGAGGCGGTCGCCGTCGGCATCCCAGTCGGCGGCGAGCACGGTTCGCACGAAGCCGTCGTGCTGCGTCTCCGTCGGCGTGAACGCGCGGAAGTCGTGCTCCCCGACGACGAGCGCGGACGCGTTCCTCAGCGCCGCGAGGTCCACGCCGCGCGACCACTGGAGCGCACGCTGCGCCTCGAGAGGCGCGCGCCGACCGACGAGCACGCGATAGCGATACGAACGCGAGCGAGCCGAGAAGCGGGCATGAAACCCGGCGGGCACCTCCTCGGCGACCGCGACCGCGACGTCCTCGGGCAAGGCGGCGTTGAGAGCATCTGGGGCTCGCTCGAGCGGTGGCCCGCCCTCCACGTCGACGCTCGCGACCTGCCCCGTGGCATGCACACCCGTGTCGGTGCGGCCGGCCACCGCGAGCCCCTCCCAGCGCGGATAGAGCGCGTCGAGCGCCTCGCGGACGACGCCCTCCACGGTCCGCAGGCCCGGCTGGCGCGCCCAGCCATGGAAGCCCGTGCCGTCGTACTCGAGGGTCAGCCTGAGATTCACGACGTGACATCATGGCGCGCGGGTCTCGACGGGCCAGCGCTTCGGCGGCGACCCAGCGTGTGATCGTGCGCTAACGAGGACGTCTTCGTCATGCGACCCGACGGGACGGCACTCCGAAATCTGACACGCACGCCGACGCTCGAGGAGTCGCACCCCACGTGGATGCCGGACGGCCGCCTCTCGTTCACGCGTCACGGCGAGACCGGCCCGATAGAACTGTGGGCGGTCGACGCGGACGCTTCCGACGCGATCCGACTGGATACGTCGGCCGAGCCGGTGTTCGTGTTCGCCTGGAAGCCGCGCTAGCGCGACACCTCGAGGGACTCGTTCGCGGCGCTCACCGTGAGGCCCGGTTGCGGACCGCCGCCGATCACGAAGACGCGTCCCGCCAGCGCGGCCACGCCCACGCCGTGGCGCGGCGTCGGGAGATCGTCGGTCCGGACCCAGCGCCTCTCGGTCACGAGATACACGAGGACCTCAGCGATCGTCCCACCCGGCTCCTCGCCGCCGACCGACACGATCTGACCGGCGAGCCCGGCGGCTCCGGTCCCACCGCGTGCGTCCGGGACGGGCTGCAGCCTCTTCCACGAACGATCGCCCGACCTGAAGCTCTCGAAGTGGAGGAGGTTCGTATCGAGACCTGCGGTCCGGCCGCCGACGGCATACACGACGCCGGCGAGCGACGTCACACCCAGGTGCTCGCGAGGCGTCGGCCCGGGAACGACCGACCACCGGCGCGTTCGCAGGTCGAGGACGAGGGCGTTGCGGGCGAGGCGTCGGCCCTCGCCTATGCCTCCCGCCACCACGATCCGACGCCCGGACACGCCGGCGCCCGCGGCAGCGCGCGGAAACGGCATCCGCGGGAGTGAGCGCCAACGACCGCCGTCGAGCACGAACACGGTGCGGAGCACCGCTCCGGACTCCGAGTAACCCCCGAGCACGTAGGCTCGGCCACCTGCTCCGACGGCCACCGCGTGGTTGACGCCGACCGGGAGGTCGGGAAGGCGCCTCCACGTGTCCCGAACCGGGGAGTACGCATCGGCCCGACGGGACGACGCTCCGTCCGACGTGTATCCGCCCACGACGACGATCTCGCTTCCGACCGCTGCCGCTGACACCTCGGTTCGAGGGACGGGGAGTGGCGCCCGCGCCTCCCACGTCCTCGGCGCGGCCGACGTCGCCGACGCCGCGGCAAGCGCGACGACGACGACCGCGACGCGCTTCACGCCGGCTCCACCTCCAGCGTGAGCCCGTCGACGGCACGGACGACGACCGTGCTTCCCGCCTCGCACCCAGCCGCACAGCGCGCGCGCCAGATCTCTCCGTCGACCCTCACCTGCCCGTCCGGCTGCAGGTCGCCGATGGCGACGCCCGTCAGGCCCACGAGCGTCTGGCTCCCGACGCTGGACCGGCGCCGCTTCGAGTACCAGAGGCCGACGCCGACCTCGACGAGGTCGATCGCGAGAGCGCAGACGACCGCGACGACGCCCCAGGGAGACGGCAGCACGAAGATCGCGAGCGCGAGCGCAATCAGGAAGAGCACGTCGTGAGAGTACGCTCGCGCCCGATGGCGGCGCGAATCAGCTGGGCGCAGGCGCTCGCCTGGCGCATGCGGCGACATCTCCTCGACCCCGTCGGCGAGCTCTCGGTCGCTGACGTCGTGAGCCGGCTGTGCGGCGTCCAGACCCAGGTCGCGTCGTCGGCCGAGCTGGCTGTCCGCGTGAGGCGCTTTCGCTCCCGACGCGGCGAGGTCGAGCGCGCCCTCCGCGAGGGGCGACTGATCAAGACGTGGGCGATGCGCGGCACGCTGCACCTCCTGACGCCGCACGAGGCCGGAGCGTTCCTCTCGCTCATCGCATCGGGCCGATCCTGGGAGCGCCCGAGCTGGCAGCGGTACTTCGGCGTGAGCCCGAAGCAGATGGAGGCGCTTCGCCTCGCGACGCCCGACATCCTCGGGGACGGCCCCCTGACCCGCGAGGAACTCGTCGCCGCCATCACGGCCCGTCGAGGGCTCGAGCACGTCGGCGAGGAGCTGCGATCCGGCTGGGGGACGCTCCTCAAGCCACTCGCCTGGCAGGGCGCGCTCTGCTCCGGGCCGAGCCTGGGAAACCGCGTGACCTTCATGCGCCCCGAGGACGCGAGCGCCGAGTGGCGCCCGTTGCCCGAGCCCGACGTGGCGGCGCCGATCGCGATGTCCGCGTACCTCCGCGCCTACGGACCGGCCACGGCAGACGCGTTCGGCAACTGGCTCGCGGGTGGGTACTTCGGCAAGCGGCAGCTGCACGCCTGGTTCGCGGCGCTCGAGGAACGGCTCGCGACAGTCGAGGTCGACGGCGAGCCGATGGTCGTGCTGGCCGAGGACCTGCCCGAGCTGCTCGAGACGAGGCCGACACGCGCCGTTCGACTCCTCCCGGGGTTCGACCAGTACGTTCTCGGCCCCGGAACGGCCGACGGCCACGTCGTTCGTCCAGCACGGCGGGCCGCCGTGAGCAGGCAGGCGGGCTGGATCTCCCCGATCGTCGTCGCGGGAGGCGTCGTCGGCGGCACGTGGGAGCTCGACGCGACCGAGGCCCGCATCACCTGGTTCGCCGAGTCGGGTCGTCCGCCGCGGGCACGCCTCCGGGCGGAGGTGGTGCGGATCGCCGAGATCCTCGGCCGCGAGCTGCGACCGAGCGTCACCGTCGTCGACTAGCGCCGCAGAGCGGCGCGCGTGCTACTCCTCGTCGGCGGCCTCGGGCTCCTCGGCACGCTCGGCCCGTCTCATTGCGAACGGCGTCGCGACGGGCTCGAAGTCGACGAGCTCGAGGTAGACCATCTCGGCGGCGTCACCCTGACGCTGGCCGAGGCGGACGATGCGCGTGTAGCCGCCGGGCCGATCCGCGAAGCGCGGCGCGACGTCGGCGAACAGCTGATGGACGACGTTGTTCGAGCGAAGCGCGGCGAGCGCCTGCCGTCTGGCATGGAGATCGCCGCGCTTGCCCAAGGTGATCATCTTCTCGGCGAACGGCTTGACCGCCTTCGCCTTCGCCTCCGTCGTCTGGATCCGGCCGTGCTCGATCAGGGCGCCCGCGAGATTCGAGTAGAGCGCCTTGCGATGGGCGGAGTCCCGCCCGAGCTTCTTGCCGGATCGCTGGTGACGCATCGCGCTAGACGAGCTCCTCGCCCTTCAGCGTGAGGCCGTGCGCTCCGAGCGCGGAGCGAACCTCCTCGATCGACTTGCGACCGAAGTTGGGGATCGCCACGAGCTCGTTCTCGGACTTCGACGTCAGATCGCCGATCGTCTCGATGCCGACCCGCTTGAGACAGTTGTAGGAGCGGACGCCGAGCTCGAGCTCCTCGATGGGGAAGTTCTCCATCCCGTGCATCACCGGCGCCTCGGCGACGGTCTCAGGAGCGGCCTCGCCGAAGCCCTCGATCGCGTCGAGGTCGGTGAAGATCGCGAGCTGGCGGATGAGGATCTCGGCCGCCTGGCCGATCGCGTCGCGCGGCTCGATCGAGCCGTCCGTCGTGACGTCGAGAACGAGCTTGTCGTAGTCCGTGCGCTGACCGACGCGCGCGGCCTCGACCTCGTATGCGACGCGGCGGACCGGCGAGAAGAACGAGTCGATCGGGATGACGCCGATGGTCGTCTCGGGGCCGCGGTTCAGCTCGGCCGGGACGTAGCCGCGGCCACGCCCGATGGTGAGCGTGATCTCGAGCTTGCCCTTGTCCGAGACGTGCGCGATCTCGAGCTCGGGGTTCAGGATCTCGAGGTCGGCGGGCGCCTCGATGTCGGAGGCCGTCACGACGCCGGCGCCCTTCTTCGCGATGTAGACCTCGATCTCGGGGGACGCGCCGTGCAGACGGACGATGAGGTTCTTGAGGTTCAGGATGATGTCGGTGACGTCCTCGCGAACGCCCGGGAGCGTCGTGAATTCGTGGGCGACGCCCTCGATCTTCACGGCGGTGACCGCAGCGCCCTCGAGCGACGAGAGCAGCACCCGGCGGAGCGAGTTCCCGAAGGTGTGCCCGAAGCCGCGATCGAGCGGCTCGATGGCGAACACGCCACGATGCGCGTCGGCGTCCTCGTGGACGATCTTCGGGACCTGGAAGTCCATAAGGCTGGTTCGAACTGCCACGTGAGTCCTTTCCTTCGGTGGTGCGAGTACGGCTGGTGAGTTCTGCGGGTTACTTCGAGTAGAGCTCGACGATGAGCGATTCCTGCACCGGAGCGTCGATCTCGTCGCGCTCGGGCCACTTGAGCACCGTGCCCGTGAGCCCGTCGTGGTCGGCCTGCAGCCAGGGAGCCACGGAAGCCGTGAGGTCCGTCGCGTCGCGCACGAGCTGCTCGACGGGGCTTCCCTGCTTCATCGAGACGACGTCGTTCGGGCGGACGCCGTAGCTCGGGATGTTCACCCTGCGGCCGTTCACCTGGAAGTGCCCGTGCCGCACGAGCTGCCGCGCCTGTGCGCGGGAGCCGGCGAAGCCGAGGCGGTAGACCACGTTGTCGAGACGCGTCTCGAGCATCCGCAGGAGGTTTTCGCCCGGTGCCCCGAGACCCCGTGTCGCCTTCTCGTACGTCGTGCGGAACTGCTTCTCGAGGAGACCGTAGTAGCGGCGGGCCTTTTGCTTCTCGCGGAGCTGGAGCAGGTACTGGCTCTGCTTGATGCGCCCACGGCCGTGCTCTCCCGGCGGATAGCTGCGGCGCTCGACCGCGCACTTCTCCGTGAGGCAGCGCTCGCCCTTCAGGAAGAGCTTGATGCCCTCGCGGCGGCAGAGACGGCACTTGGGGCCGAGGTCGCGGGCCATCAGACACGCCTCCGCTTGCGTTGACGCACGCCGTTGTGGGCCTGCGGCGTCACGTCCTTCACGCCGAGGATCTCGAGGCCGGCGGCCTGGAGGGAGCGGATCGCCGTCTCGCGCCCGGAGCCCGGGCCCTTGACGAACACCTCGACCTTCTGCAGGCCGTGCTCCATCCCCTTGCGCGCGGCGTTGTCGGCAGTCACCTGTGCGGCGAACGGCGTCGACTTGCGCGAGCCCTTGAACCCGGCCGAGCCGGCGGACTCCCAGACGATGACGTTGCCCTCGGCATCGGTGAGCGTGACGATCGTGTTGTTGAACGACGTCTTGATGTGCGCCTGGCCGATCGCGATGTTCTTCCGGACCTTGCGGCGCGTGCGGCCGCGGGCCGCGGGTCTGCGAGGAGGTGCCATCTGCTACTTCGCCTTCTTGCCGCGTCCGACGGTCTTCTTCGGGCCCTTGCGCGTGCGCGCGTTCGTCTTCGTGCGCTGACCCCGCACGGGAAGCCCGCGACGATGGCGGATCCCGCGGTAGGCGCCGATCTCGGTCAGGCGCTTGATCGCCTGGCCGCGATCGCGCCGGAGGTCACCCTCGACCTCGACATCCGCGTCGATGTAGTTGCGAAGCTTCGTGACCTCTTCGTCCGTCAGGTCGCGCACCTTCTGCTCCGGGTCGAGCTCGAGCTCGCGGATGATCTTCTGCGAGGTCGACTTGCCGATCCCGTAGATGTACGTCAGCCCGATCTCGAGCCGCTTCTGCGTCGGGAGGTTGACTCCGGCGATGCGTGCCATCTGGCTTCTAGCCTTGCCTTTGCTTGTGGCGGGGGTTCGAGCAGATGACGATCGTGCGGCCGTGCCGCTTGATCACGCGACAGCGCTCGCACATGGGCTTGACTGATGGGCGGACTTTCATTCGCTCCTCGTTACTTCATCCGAAAGGTGATTCGGCCGCGGGTGAGGTCGTAGGGAGAGAGCTCGACCTTGACGCGATCGCCGGGCAGGATGCGGATGTAGTGCTTGCGCATCTTCCCGGAGATGCGTGCGAGGACGGAATGGCCGTTGTCGAGCTGCACCCGGAACATCGTTGACGGGAGCGCCTCGACGACCTCGCCTTCAATCTCGATCTTCTCTTCCTTGACCGCCACTTCGCGCGCGAACAGACCTTTCGGTAGGGGATTTCCTGTGAGAACAGCGGCACAAGCTGACGCCCGCGCCGCGGCGGGACATCGTAGCAGACGTTCTTCGCCTAAACCCGCACGCCTCCTGGTATTCCGACGCGGGGTGTGAGGATTCGCGGGCCGTCGGGCAGGATCGCGACGGTGTGCTCGAAGTGGGCCGACATGGAGCCGTCGACCGTCCGGATCGTCCAGCCGTCGTCCATGACGTTCACCTCGGACGAGCCGGCCGTGATCATGGGCTCGATCGCGATCGTCATTCCCTCGGAGAGGCGCGGCCCACGCCCGGGCTCACCGAAGTTCGGGATGTGCGGGTCCTCGTGGTAGTAGCGGCCGACGCCGTGTCCGACGAGGCTGCGGATCACGGAGAAGCCTGCGCCTTCGACGTGCTCCTGGATCGCGTGCGAGACATCGCCGACCCGGTTGCCCACGACCGCCTCGGCGATTCCGGCCGCGAGCGCGTCCTGCGCGACGTCGAGGAGCCGTTGCGTCTCGGCGTCGATCTCCCCCACGCCGAACGTGTAGGCGCTGTCGGCGATGTACCCGTCGAGCGTCGCGCCGACGTCGATCGTGACGACGTCACCCTCGTGCACGACGAATTCGTCGGGGATGCCGTGGACGACGACGTCGTTCGGCGAGATGCAGATCGCCTTCGGATAGCCCTTGTAACCCTCGGAGGTCGGGATGCCGCCGTGCTCGCGGATGAACGCCCCCGCCGCCGCGTCGAGCTCGTCGGTCGTGATTCCGGGCGTGAGCAGACCACCGACGTGCGCGATCGTCTCGGCGACGAGCGCGCCGGCCGCGGCGATCTTCTCGATCTCCCGGGTGCTCTTGCGGATGATCACCTCGCGGTCACTCCCTCGAGCGCATCTTGGATCGCCGCGAACACCGCGTCCATCGTCTGCTCGCCGTCAACGATCACCTCGATGCCCGCCTGCTGGTAGCGGTCGACCACGAGCTCGGTGAGCTCGTGGTACTGACGGAGGCGATTCGCGATCGCCTCGGGCGAGTCGTCGGCGCGACCCTCCTTCACGGCGCGTTCCCGCAACCGCTCCGTCGCGACGTCGTCGGAGACCTGCAGGAGGATCACCGCGTCGAGCGGCTTGCCGATCTCCTCGAGCATCGCATCGAGCGCCTCGGCCTGGGGGACCGTCCGCGGGAACCCATCGAGCACGAACCCGTCCTCTTCGGCGAGGCGCTCGCGGATGAGCTCGATCGTGAGGTCGTCCGGCACGAGGTCGCCACGTTCGAGGATCGGGCCGACCTGCGCGCCGACCTCGGAGCCGGCGGCGACGGCTGCACGGAACATGTCGCCCGTCGCGATGTGCGGGACGGCGTAGGCGGCGGCGATCCGCTGCGCCTGGGTGCCTTTGCCAGAGCCCTGGGGGCCCAGGATCAAGATCCTCATGCGAGGCCTACTTGAGGAAGCCCTCGTAAGAGCGCATCATCATCTGCGACTCCATCTGCCGCATGGTGTCGAGCGCCACGCCGACCGCGATCAGCACCGAGGTACCGCCAAGCGCGCCGGCGCTCGCCTGCGAGAAGCCGCCGTAGGCGATGAAGAGGCTCGGGAGCACGGCGACCGCGGCCAGGAAGAGGGATCCCGGGAGCGTCAGCCGCGACAGCACGCGGTCGAGGTACTGCGCCGT
>DASTWH010000262.1:0-8822 GCA_035758735.1 Gaiellaceae bacterium | reverse complement strand
ATTGCACCCCTCGAGGGGGTGACTACAACGAGATCGGGGAGAGGGGAAGGGAGCCGCGCGCTCGTCCGAGCGGACGGGCGCGCGGTATTGACCGACCCCGTTCCTCAGCAGCCTCGGAATCCGCCCCGGCGGATTTCGAGGCACGGCCTGTAGAACGACGAGGGGTCGGACTGCGTCCGACCCCTCGTCTCGCCCGCCTAGGCCCGCGGGCCGTCTCCGAAGGTGCCTGGTGGCGCGCGGGGGGAGCCCGAGCCGGGCCAGAACCGGCTGTGCGGGGCGTCCCCGTGGCGGAGCTCCCCGTTGACCAGGGCTGTCACGTGCTCCGCGAGCTTCGTCTTGATCTCGCTGGCCTGCGCCTTCGTTATTCGGCCGTCGGCGACGGCCTCGTCGATCGCCTTCTCCTGGGCCGCCACGATCGCCTTGACGAGCCCGTCGACGCTCTTGCCCTTCTCCTTCGCGATCGCGGCGAGCGTCTTGTCTTGAAGCGCCTCACGCAGCTCTGCCTCGCTCATTCCGAGGTAGGCGGCCGCCGGCTCGAGGATCGCGAAGTGCCCTCGATGAGCTCCACGGAAGCCATCGCGCGGCCCGAAGCCGTCCCGACCTCCAAACGCCGGGCCGAGCCCGAGACCACCATGTCCGAAGAGGAGCGGGTAGTCGTCGGCGTCGATCCGCTCCTTCAACTCCTTCCCCTGCTCCTCCGTCAGCCGCCCGGCGTCGACGGCCTCGTCGATGCGGTTCTCGAGCGCCTGCTTCAGCGCATCCGACAGCTCCTCCGGCTGCACGCCCAGCTGCGCCGCCGCGTCGTCGATGACCGCCTTGCTCGCGTCGTTCGGTGACAGCACGCGCGAAGCTGCGACCGCGCCCGCCGCGCCGAGGCCGACGACGAGCACGACGGCTGCCATGCCGCCGGCGAGAAATGTGATCCGTCTGCGTCGCCTCATGTCGCTCATCTGACCAGTGATCCCTAAGAGATCGGTGAGATGCGCCTAAGAAGATGCGGCATCGAGCGCGAGCGGTACGAGCTTGCTACGAGACGCCGGCGACGACGCGCTGCTCTGGACCGAGCCTGAGCACCATGCGCGTGCCCCCGCCCTCGGCTTGCTCGGCGACGACCTCGCCACCGTGCGACTCGGCCACCTGCCTCACGATCGCCAGGCCGAGTCCCGATCCGGGCATCCCGCGCGCCTCGCGCGCCCGATAGAAGCGGTCGAAGACGTACGGCAAGTCCTCGTCGGAGATGCCAGGGCCGTGGTCGCGCACGACGAGCCGCCCTCCGAGGAGCTCGACCTCGACCGACCCGCCCGGAGGGCTCCACTTCGCGGCGTTGTCGAGCAGGTTCCCGACGGCGCGTTCGATCGTCGCGGGCACGCCCTGGACCGTCGTCGGCTCGAGATCGAGGGAGTACGTCACCTCGGGCCGGTTGCGCCGTGCGCGTTCGACCACCTCGGCAACGAGCAGATCGAGACGCAGGTCCTCCGGATCGACACGCTGCTGCTCGGCTCGCGCGAGCTCGATCAGCTCCGAGATCAAGGTCGTCATCTCACCGAGCTGCTCGACGACGTCGGAGAGCAACCTGCGCCGGTCCTCGGGCGGGAGCGTGCGGTCGCCGGCGAGGACCTCGATGTTCGTGCGCACGCTCGTCAGTGGCGTCCGCAGCTCGTGGGACGCATCGGCGACGAGCTGGCGTTGAGCTCGGGTCGACTCTTCGAGCGCCGCGAGCATCGTGTTGAAGCTCGTGGCGAGGCGGCTGAGCTCGTCCTTCCCCTCCACGTCGATCCGCTCGGAAAGGTCATGGGTCTCGCTGACGCGCTCGACCGTGGAGGTCAGCCTCCGCACTGGCCCCAGCGCGGCTCGAGCGACCAGGAGCCCGAGAACGGCTGCGGCGGCGATACCGCCCAGCGCGACGAGGATGAGGAAGAGGCCGATGCGGTTGAGCGACTGCTCGACCTCGGTGAGCGGCCGCGCGACCTGGATCGCCGCGTTCGGCGCGTACGCGAAGGTGAACACGCGCAGGTGCGTTCCGCCTACGGTCGCGTCGTCCCAGAACGCGGCACCGCCGTGGCCCGCCACGTCGAGGACGTGGTCGTCGACCGGGAGCTTGACGTCTTGTCGAGGCGGGACGAGAACCTCCCCGTCCGTCCGCACGAGCTGCACGTAGCCGCGCGCCTCGCCGAACTCGGGGAGGACGGCGAGGTAGTCCTCGCCGCCCTGGCCGGGGATGACGCCCAGTCGCTGCACGGCGATCTGAGCCGCCCGCGCCTCCAGCGCTTCGTCCACGGGTGCGCGCAGCTGCTCGCGCGCGATGAGATACACGGCCGCCGACGCCGCCACGACGGCGAGCGCGACGGCCGCGGCGGAGCCGACGGCGATCCGCGCGCGAAAGCTCACCTCACGCCTCTCGGAGGGCGTAGCCGACGCCGCGGATCGTGTGGATGAGTCGCGGAGCGCCTCCATCCTCGGTCTTGCGGCGCAGGTACCCGATGTAGACGTCGAGCGAGTTGGACGTCGGGCCGAAGTCGTAGCCCCAGACGCGCTCGAAGATGATCGAGCGGGTCAGCACCTGCCGCGGGTTTCGCAGGAACAGCTCGAGCAGGGCGAACTCGGTGCGGGTGAGATCGATGGCGGCGTCACCACGCCGCACCTCGCGCGTGCCGAGGTCGAGCTCGAGGTCCGAGAAGCGGAGCACGTCCGCCGCGTCGCCGTTGACCGCGCGCCGCAGGAGGGCGCGAAGGCGTGCGAGAAGCTCGGCGAGCGCGAACGGCTTCGGCAGGTAGTCGTCCGCCCCGGCGTCGAGTCCGGCGACACGGCTGTCGACCTCGGCACGCGCCGTGAGCATGAGGACGGGAACGGGGTTGTCGTCCGCGCGGAGGCGGCGACAGACTTCGAGCCCGTCGATCCCCGGCATCAGGACGTCGAGGATCACCGCATCGGGAGCGGCGGGTCCGGCTACCCGCTGGAGGGCGACCTCGCCGTCCTCGGCTAGCTCGACTTGGTAGCCCTCGAGCTCGAGCGCTCGACGGAGCGACTCGCGAACGGCGCGCTCGTCGTCGACCACCAGGATCCTCATCGCAGGCGCATTGTGCGCATCCGCCGTTCCAGCAGTCGGGTGTCTTAGCGACTTCTTATCCCGTCCTTACAGCGGTTTAAGCCTGCGGTCGACCCGTTTCCGCAACACTGAGACGGCATGGCGGGCCGCTCTCGCACACCGCTCCTCGTCGCCGCCCTCGCCTCGGTGCTCGTTCTCGGGCTCGGACTCGGGGCTGCGGCGTTCGCAGTGCTCGACGACGGGACGACCGTCGTGCGTCAGGTGACCGTCGAGGGCTCGGAGCCGGTCGTATCGAGCGACCTGCCCGCGACGGCGATCTACGACCGGTCCGCGAAGGGCGTGGTCGAGATCGCGGCCTCGGGCGGTGGCATCGGCTCGCAGAGCGCCCAGGGCTCCGGGTTCGTCTACGACGACGACGGCCACATCGTCACGAATCAGCACGTCGTCGCAGGCGCGTCGTCGATCTCGGTGAGCTTCTGGAACGGGGTCGAGCGCGACGCGACGCTCGTGGGGACCGACCCGTCGACGGATCTCGCGGTCATCCGCGTGAACGCTCCGCGTTCGCTGCTCGGACCGCTCGCCCTCGCCGACTCGAGCGCCGTCCACGTCGGGGATTTCGTGCTCGCGTTCGGGAGCCCGTTCGGGCTCGAGGGCACGGTCACGGCGGGAATCGTCAGCGCGCTGCACCGCGAGATGACCGCGCCGAACAACTTCACGATCACCGACACGATCCAGACGGACGCCGCGATCAACCACGGGAACTCGGGCGGCCCGCTCCTCGATCGGCGCGGGCGTGTCATCGGCGTCAACGCGCAGATCGAGAGCGAGTCCGGTGGATCGGACGGCGTCGGCTTCGCAATCCCCTCCAACACGGTGCGCTCGATCGTGCGGCAGCTGATCGCCACCGGCGAGGTCGAGCACGCCTACCTCGGGATACGAATGCTTCCGACCACGGACGGCGTCGCGATCACCGAGGTCCTCCCTGGGACGCCGGCAGAGAAGGCCGGGCTGCGTCCCGCCACCGGAACGGACGTCGTCGGGGGCCAGGAAATGCCGACCGGCGGCGACGTCGTACTCGAGTTCGACGGCGAAAAGGTGACGTCCGATGTTGCGCTGCAGAGCGCGGTGGACGCGCGACGACCTGGTGAGACGGTGCCGATCACCGTCCTGCGGAACGGCTCTCGACGGACACTCGAGGTGACGCTCGGCGTGAGGCCGTAGGATGTGCACACCACGGTCTAGGTACCGCCTAGACCATGCGCCAGTGTTTACATCGCCGAATCCCTCTGTATCCTGCGGTGCGGGAGGTAGGAATGGGTAAAAGTCGTTCGTCCGCGTTTGTTTTCGCGGCTGCATACATCGCGCTGATCGTTGGGCTGTTCCTGGCGCTGGGAGGCGCTGCCTATGCGCAGTCGCCGTCAGTCGACCAGTACGGCACCAAGGTCAAGGGCGTCAAGGTCTCGGCAACCGCGGGCGGCGAGTCCGCTGCTGCCGAGGACGCGCTCCCGAACACCGGTCTCTCGCTCCTCGGAGTCGTCGTCGTCGGCGGCGCACTCGTCGCTGGCGGGCTCGTCCTCCGGCGGCGCGAGCAGCGCAAGAACTAGCCGGTCTTCGGAAGTTCACCGAACTGGAACCCCCTCGACGAGGGGGTTCAGTTCACGGACCCGGTCGTACGCGGCGTCCCTCTCGGGGCCGCGTGCCACCTGAGCCAGCCGGATCCATGCCACCCAGTCGTTCGGGTCCTTGTCGACAGCGTCTCGATAGGCCCGCAACGCGCCCTCCCTGTCGCCGAGGCCGGCTGCCGCGTCTCCGAGGACAAACTCTGGCTCGCGCGACCAGAAGAGGAGCGCCCGCGCCCGCCGGGCGTCGGATCGCGCCTCGCTCCAGTCCTTGCGGGCGATCGCATCGCGCCCTGCGAACAGGGCCTGATTGCCGACGAGACTCCACACTGCGAGAACGCTCAGCGTCGCACCGACGCCGACAAGCGCGAGGCGGCCCCCAGCGCCCACTCGGCCGTGCGCTCGACGCTCGGCTGCGACAAGCCCGACGGATCCGACAAGTAGTGACGTCGCCGTCAGACCGACCATCTCCCAGTGCCAGTCGAGGCCACTCGCTGCAAGCCACGCGACGTACGCCCCGCATGCCGGCGCGGCGAATCGTGAGCGGCGTGCGCGGATCGCGGCGACGAGCGGGACGGCGAGAGCCGCCAGGAGGACCACGAGGCCGACGAGGCCGAGCTCGCTGAGTGTCTCGACGTAGAGCGAGTGCGCATCGCGTACGTCGACCGCTTTCGGTCGATGCTCATACCAGATGATCTCGTACGTCCCCGCTCCGGTCCCGGCGAGCGGGTGATCCATCGCTGCGTCCCACGCGACCCGAATCGTGTCCGCTCGCCCGTTTCCCGAGATACTGAACAGTCGGTCGTTGAGGCTCAGGTCGATGGCCTGCGTAGCCTCGAAACGGGCCTCGACTTGGGCGATCGCAGACGACGGCCCACCGAGGGCGACCAAGCCTGCAACCGCGGCGGCCACTGCCAAGATGCCGAGGATCAGCGCACCACCGTGGCGGACACGCCGCGGGAACGACACAAGGTCGATGACGAGGCGCACGATTATCGTGACGGCGCCCGACGCGACCATGAGCACCGCTGCGACCGCCGCGAGGCTGTGTCCGTCGTGCGCAACGTCGGCTGCCGGCACCCCGTCGGTCGTCAGTGCGTCCAGACGCGACGCGACGAATACGCCGACGGCGGACACCGGGGCGAGAGCGACGATCGACCAGAGGATCGTGAGACGGCGCGGATCGAGCGCGACGGTCGCGGCGAGCCCGAAGAAGAGCGCGAGCCAGGCGCCGCGCGAGAACGACAGATAGAGCGCGACCACGAAGAGCGGAGCCAGCGCCCCGCCGCCAACCGCCCATGACCGACGGCGGGCGTGCACGACGATGGCGACCGCGAGGATCGCCCCGAGCGCCGTCAGGAGGCCGAGAGCGTTCCAGTACCCGAGCGGTTCGGCGAGGCGGGTCTCATTGAAGCGGTCAACGCTGGGATCGAACCGATCGGGAAAGAGCCTCGTAACGAGCCCGTACCCGGTGACAAGCGCGATCCCGACAGTCGCTCCGCCGACGATCCCTAGTCCATCGCCCCGTCGGAGGACGAACGCGACGGCGAACGCGACGGAGACGTACACGAGCATGCGCTCGAGCTCGCGGGCCGTCGCCCCGACGCTGAGCGACCAGATCGCCGAAATCCCGATCCAAGCGGCCAACGCACCGACGAGCACGACGTACGTCGACCTGAGCCGCCCGGGCACCCAGACGCGGTCGAGGATCAGCAGCACGGTCGTGGGCATGAGGAACGCCAGCGCGACCCATCCCCACGACTGCGAGAAGTACGCGCCGTGGCTGGCGTTCGCTGCGGTCACGATCGCAGCGACGGCCGCCGCGACGACGTACGTCCGTTGTGTTCTCGTCACGCTCGTCGCGCCGGGGCCGCCGCGCCGGTCAGCGGCCTACTCTGTGATCGGTCATGGGACATCGGATCGGAACGTTCCTTCTCGTCATCGGCCTCGGCGTCCTCGCCTGGGCCGCCACCGTGTACTTCTGGAAGGACCCGTTCACGACGGCGTACACAGCGTACGAGCAGCGGCGGCTCGCGTCGAACCTCGACGAGCAGTTCGACAACTGGCACCCCACCCGAGAGCCTGTGGCCGAGTCGGGCGACCCCGTGAAGCGGGACGACGTCTCCCGCGAGGCGAAGCGGTACAGGCTTGCGAGCGAGGACGGAGACGCAATCGCGCGCATCCGAATTCCGGAACTCGACCTGAACCTCGTCGTCGTCAACGGGACGAGCGTGAGCGACCTGCGCCGGGGTCCTGGCCGCCACCTCGAGACGTACATGCCAGGCGAGCACGAGCTCGTCTACATCGCCGGGCACCGGACGACGTATGGCGCGCCGTTCGGCGACATCAACGAGCTGAAGCCCGGCGACACGATCACGCTCGAGCTTCCGTATGCCACGATCGTGTATCGGGTGACGCGGCACCGCATCGTCGACGACAACGACGTCTCCGTCCTCGAGTCGCCCCATCACGAGCAACTCGTCCTGCAGGCATGCCACCCCAGGTTCTTCGCGAGCCAGCGGTACCTCGTCTATGCGACGCCGGTCTCCGTGAAGCGTCGGACCTGACGCCCCGGGCCGGCCGATTTAGCTTGGCGTCACGCGGTAGGCGTCGAAGACGGCGTCGAGGTTGCGGAGAGCCGTGAGGAGCGAGCGCAGCTCCTTCACCTCCCCCACCTCGGCCGTGTACCAGTTCTTCGCCATGCCATCCTCGACGGTGCCGCCGTAGGAGACGATGTTCGCGCCGTGCTCGGCGAATGTGCGCGCAACGTCCTCGAGGAGCCGCGCGCGATCCCAGGCGTCGACGGCGATCTGGACGAGGAAGCCGGCGGATGCGCCCCCCTCCCACTCGACCGGCGTGAAGCGCTCGGGGTTGCGCTGGAGCGCGCGGACGTTCGGGCAGTCCTCGCGATGCACTGTGATGCCACGCCCCATCGAGATGTACCCGACGATGTCGTCGCCCGGGACCGGCGTGCAGCACTTCGCGAGCCGGACGAGCACGTCCTCGACGCCGATGACGTTGATGCCGACCCGGTCGCTGGAGACCGCCTTCCGGGCGCGCGACGGCTTCGTCGAAACGATCGGCTCAGCAGCGACCTCGTCGGTCTTCAGCCGCTGGATGACCTTGTTGACGATCTGCGTCGGTGACAGCTTCCCGGCGCCGAGCGCGACGTAGAAGTCCTCGGCCTTCTTGAATCCGGTCTCGCGGATCACCTGCGCCAGCACGGTCGACCCTTGCAGCTTCCGGTACGGCAGCTTCTGGGCCTTCAGGGCCTGGTCGAGCAGATCGCGGCCCTTCGCCTCGGTCTCACCCCGCGTCTCGCGCTGGTACCACTGGCGGATCTTGTTGCGTGCGCGCGACGAGGTGACGAGCGCGAGCCAGTCGCGCGACGGCCCCCGTCCGGACTTCGACGTGAGGATCTCGACGAAGTCGCCGCTCCTCAGCCGGTAGTGAAGCGGGACGATCCGACCGTTCACCTTCGCGCCAACGGTGCGATGCCCGACGTCCGTGTGGACGGCGTAGGCGAAGTCGATCGGCGTGGCCCCCGACGGAAGCACCTTCACCTCGCCCTTGGGCGTGAAGACGTACACCTCCTCGGCGAAGAGGTCGGTGCGGAGGCTTCGCATGTACTCGCCCGGGTCCTGCTCGTCCGCCTGCCCGTCCATGAGGGACTTGACCCACGTGATCCACTCGTCGTCCGTCTTCGCGGCGCGGCCGCGCTTGTAGACCCAGTGCGCTGCGACGCCGTACTCGGCTTCCTCGTGCATCTCGCGCGTTCGCACCTGGATCTCGAGCGGCCGCCCCTCCGGTCCGATCACGGTCGTGTGCAGCGAGCGATAGCGATTGAGCTTCGGCATCGCGATGAAGTCCTTGAAGCGCCCCGGCATCGGCTTCCAGAGCGAGTGGACGAGGCCTAGCGCCGCGTAGCAGTCGCGCGTCCCCTCCTCGCCGACCCGCTCACAGATGACACGGAGTGCGGTGAGGTCGTAGATCTCGTTGAACTCCCGACCGCGCTTGGCCATCTTGTCGTAGATCGAGTAGAGGTGCTTCGCGCGCCCGGTGATGTCGGCCGGAACGTCGGCCTTGACGAGCTCGTCGCCAAGGATCTCCCCCGCCTTCTCGGCCTGTGCCTCACGGTCAGCGCGCTGATCGGCGAC
>DASTWH010000217.1:0-13764 GCA_035758735.1 Gaiellaceae bacterium | reverse complement strand
TTGCGGAGCTCTAGCCGGCGACGCGCGCCACGAAGGTCGATCTCCGGAGCAGGGCTCCGCGAGAGCCGTGCTCGGAGACGACGAAGGTCGCGCTCGAATTCGTCGCCGAGATCCCGCTCGTCGTGTTGATGCGGACTGGGGCCGCTCCGGCGACCCGGTAGGCCTCGACGTACCCCGGCTGCCGAACGGCGACATAGGCGGCACCACGCCCGGGCGCGAACCACGCGAACGCAAGCGGAGCTCCCGCTGCGGACACGCACGCGAGGTCGAGTCGTGGGTCGTGCAGTCGGCCGTGCTCCAGACGGCCGTACGCGCGCCCGCACCATTCGGCGCGCCCGCCGTCGCATGCGACCAGCGCCCTGCCCGCGGCGGTCGGGAACGTGACGCTCATTCCGCTCACGCCGATCCGTACGACCAAGCGTCCGCTCGGCGCGTGATCTCGCCCCGCAGCGAGGCAGCGTCCGGCTGCAGTGCCTGCGCGTTGGCGGGGCGGCTGCACGATGGAGACCTTGGTCAGGATCTGGGGCGTCGGCGCATCGAGCGTGACAGATGGGGGCGTGGCGCGGGTCCCGTCGACGAGCTCGGCTGGCGGATGGCGCTCGCCGGAGCACGCGCCGATCCCAGCGACGAGGGCTACGAGGAGCGACGCGACCGTGCCCGTGCCCGTGCCCGTGCCGGCACGTATCACGCTACGAGCTCCAGCCCGTTCTCCTGACGCCGCTGTAGCTCGAGCTTCCACGGTAGGAGCGCGTCCAGATGCCCGTGCCATAGTCCTCGCCCTTGGCCTCGATGATCTGGTCGGTGCCATCCGGGTTCGTGGCGTAGACCAGCCCAATGTGACCGTCGCTCGCCAGGGCGTCCATCTTGATCAGGGCGGACTTCGACACTGTGACGTTCGGCGCTCCCGTTCCGGCCTTGAAGGCGGCCGCCGTGTATGGGCCGTGGACATTCCGAAGCATCCCCCACTGCTGAAAGCTGTCGTCCGACTGGCTCACCGACTCCCGCCAGACCTTGAACGTGAACCCCGAGCAGTCCCCGCCCTCGCCGCCGGTCGCGGGGTCCTCGCGGGGATCGTTCGGCGAGTCGTCGCGGTCGTTGTCGTTCCAGCAGCCACCAGCCCATTGGTAACCCTCGAACCGAGCGCGCAACGCCACCGTCGCCGAGCCGTCGCGCGTGATGAAGGGCGTCGGAGTCGGCGCACTGGAGTTGCAGTTGTCCAAGACGAAGCGGGTGTGGTACGCGGCGCCGGTCCCCGTAGCCACGAGGCCCAGGGTCAACGCGAGTGCGACGACGAACGAGCGCGTGGCGGACATCAGCGAACCTCGAGGTCGTACCGCGCCACGAATGCGCCTGACGCGTCGGTGCCGAGGCGATACAGACGATTGCCGGTGAGCCGGAACCGACCGAGCGGAGCGCCCTCGGCCCACTCGTCAGACGGTGTCGAGAACTCTTGCACGAGGCCCCGTTGATCGAGGACGAGGACAACGAATTCGTCCGCCGTGTCCGAGAATGCGCGTGCGACGAGCACCAGACGACGACCGACCGGCTCGGCGAGCTGCACCTCGGCAAGCGGGGTGCGGCTCGTGAGGATCCAGGACCGCTGCACGCGGCCTCCGGCGAGGACCGCCGCGCGGATCTCTTGGCCGACACGGAGTACGACGACCTCACGGCCTGCATCGAGCGGACGACCGACCCTCGCCTTTCGGAGCTGGTGATACGGGGCTGATGGCACGCCTCCGCGTGCCACCGGCATCCACTGATGCGACGGGTGATGGAGGACGACAGGCCCCTCCGGGCCGATTCGAATCTGCGAAGGCGTCCGTTCCGCCGTCTCAACGGCATCGTGCTGACGGCCCGTGCGATCGAAGTGGCGCACGAGCGGTGTTCGTCCCGGCATCGACCCAGATTCGAGGACGTAGATCGACCGGTCGTCGGCGACGGCCACGTCTGCGAGATGTCCGTCGATCGAAAGCGGCACGCTCGTCGGTGGGCCGGCGCCTCGCTCGAATCGCAGTGCGCGACGGTGTGCCTCGTCGAGCAGCAGGACAGTTCCGTCGCCGCTCACGTCGAACGAGGAAGCCCCGATCGCCGGGAGGCTCCGTCCCTGCTCGAGGCCGACGCTCGTAGGGCCGTCGCCCCAGGAAGCCGAGACGATTCGAGCGCCGGCACTCGTCATCCCGAAGAGGTGCTCTCCCAACGCGACCGAGACCGGGTCGCGAAGTGTCAGTGACCGATGCGGCGCGGCGGCTCCGCCCGCCGGAAGGAGGAGTGAGTCCGTGCGGCCGAGGGCCCGGAGCTCCGCGTAGTACTCGAAGCCGTCGGGGCTCGTCGCGACCTCGATGGGCATCGTCGCCTCCAGCTGCTGAATCCCCTCGGCGGACGACGGCTCGAGTCGGAGCGCGCGGAAGGCTCCACGCGACTCCGGGCGGATGAACACGTTGCCGGCGACATTGCACCGTCGCTCGGGGTCCTCCACACCGCCCGGTGCACAGTGGACCTCGTACACGAGCCGGGGTCGTTCGTCCGGAAGTCTGAGGAGCGGTGGCAGGTGGTTCGCCTCGAAGATCGCGTTCGTGTCCGACGGCGAACGCTGTGCAACGGCGGTGTTCCCGAGAACCACGGCCAACCAGACAAAGAGACCGGCCACACCCACGACCACGCCGGCGAAGGCGCGGGAGTGACGTCGGACGTCGTGGGTTCTCGGCATGCTGCTCCTCTGTTGGCTGATGTGCCAACGGTAGCGCGCGCAGGAAGACGCGAACCCCGCCGTTACGCAGTTCGCACGAACTCTTGACTGCTAGGTGACGGTCAGCGCCGGCTGGGGACTCGCACCAGCTCGCGCTGCAGGCGCCGAGCGCGCTTCGCGACGACGTCGCGCAGGCGTTGCGGCTCCAGAACCGTCGTCTCGCCGCGGTCAGCGAGGACCTCGGAGAGGAGCCATTCCTCCGTCTTGAACGGAATGTCGGTGATCGCCGATCCGTCCGTCAGCGGCCGCGCTCCCCGTTCGAGCTTCCAGCGGGCGACCGCCGGCGAGTGCAAGAGGTGCGCGACCCGTGGGTTGTGCAGGTACGAGGGATCGAATCCGTCGCGCGCCTCGAAGTGCGCCTCCGTGAGCCGCGCCGAGCGCATCCGGTCGAGCCGGAACGTTCTCGCACCGTCGACGCTCAGGTCCCAGGTGTGCACGCGCCAGACGGGAAGCTCGCGCTCGATGGTGTACGGCTCCACCTGTCGCGAACTCGGGGAGTCCACGCCCTCCTTCAGGTACTCGATCTCGACGACTCGCCGCTTCTCCGCTCCCTCGCTCAGCACCTTGACGAGCGACTCCTCGGCCGATGCATCGCTCGGTTGTGGTGTCCCGGCGAGATCGAAGCGGCCGAACGTCTCCTCGAGCTTCTTCCGCACGCGCTTGAGAGGCCTGTGTGCGTCCGCGGCGATGGTCGGGCCGACATACTCGATCGCCAGCCGGATCGCGCGCGCCTCGAGTGGCGTGAGCTTCGGCGGGCGGCGGAACACGTCACCGTACAACTCCTTCTCGACGCGGACGTCGTCGCCGTCGTGCTCGGCATACACCGCGTAGCACCCTCCGCCGAAGTTCACGAGGTTCAGGAGCGAGAGGTGGTCCTGGATCTCCTCGATCGGGATCGAGAACCGTCCGGCGATCTCGTCGGCCGAGAGCGTCGCCGAGCGCTCGTCTCCACACGCTGCGAGCAGGTGCGCGAGGAGCGCCTGCAGCACGCCGAACCTCTCCGGCGCGACGGGACCGACCGGGCGCTCGGGTAGCGGCTGCCGCGGGTCGGATCGCTTGGGGCCGGCGACGGAAGGCGCCTCGCCGTCGTGATTGGCCTCGAGGACGCGAAGGGCCTCGTTGACGGCCTCGATCAGCTCGTCCGGCTCGAGCGGGACAGCTCGACCGTTCTGGCGGAGGACCCAGCCCGCGAGGAGCTCGACGTTGGCGAACTCCGTCTCGAAAACGCCGTCTTCCACGACCCCTGCGTCTCGCAGCGTGCGTTCGACCCACCACGCTGTGTCCTCGGAGACCGCGATGCGCGCGCGGCCGACGGGCTCGCCGATCTGCCACGGCTTGGGGATGCGGTGCTGTTCGACGTCGAAGTCCGGCGGGATCCGGAAGTCGCGCTCTCGCCGCGTCGCGAAACGGATGTCACCACGGATGCGCGACACTTTGAACGTTCTGGTCGTGTCGCGATCGAGGTCGTGGCCGATCACGTACCAGTTGCCGTCGTCCAGTCGCAGGGCATACGGGTTGACCGTCCGCTCACTAGGCTTCGAGCGGCGCGGGCTCCAGTAGCCGAACCGCACGGTGCGCTGCTTCGAGATGGCGGACTCGAGCTTGTTCAGACGTCCGGCGAGCTCGGGCGAGTAGTCGGGCGCGCTGACGCGCACACGTTCGGCCGTCTCGGTCGGCGGCTCCGGGAAACCGACCCGTCCGAGCGCGAGGTTCTGAAGCGCGAGCCGAAGCGGTTCCGCGTAGGCGAACTTCCCCTCGAGGTAGTAGAGCGCCGTCTGCAGCGCCGCGAGCTCGTCGTCGTCGAGATCGAGCCTGTCGAGGAAGTAGTTCTCGGAGCGCAGTGTGTAGAGCTCCTCACCCGTGAACTCGTCGCGCTGGGACTGCAACGGAACGCCGAGCGCCGTCAGCTCCGCGCGGTCCGAGTAGAAGCGGCGGGCGAACGCCTCGTCCGACATCTCGCTGTATCCCTCGACGTTCGACTTGACGTCGCGAGCGGTCAGCAAGCGTCGCTCTGCCATGAGGAATGCGACCAGCGAGAGCTGACGGATGAGCTTGTCGGCGTCGTGCGACATCGAGCACCGAGCCTACCTTGTGGGCGCCCTCGGCTCTGTCAGCGCGGACCGCGAGCTACGCGGCGACGGTGGTCGCGTGCTCGAGGTGCTGGTGCGACGGGCAGTAGTCGCGTCCAGGCAGCGGCGTGCGTTGACAGGCCTTGCCCTTGCGCGTCGTCGCATGACAGCGAGCGACCCCACCGTCGAGGAGTCCGGCCTCGACCTGCTGCTCGATGAAGGACGTCGCGGCGCCGACTCCCTCGCGCACCGACCAGGCGACCTGCGCCTGGGCGCGGATGGGGAAGTAGCGGCGGATGTCGGCGAACAGCGCGCGGTCGGGACGCGCGAAGTAGTGGGGATCGTCGGCGAGGCGCGTCATCGTGCGCTCGCACTCCTCGAGCACGGCACGTCGATAGTCGAGCTGGTCCTCGCGCGAGGCATACGGGTCGATCAGGTCCTTGATGGAGCGATAGATCGCTCGCGAGTATTGATACATACAGGAGCGAAGTTGCGCGACGTGATCGTCCAACGAACCTTCTCTGTTTCCCCGAATCCCTCGGTGTTGGGCCAAAAAGGCGCGAAGCCGAAGCCTCGCCCAGGCAGTGTAGCGCCTTTTCCGCCGTGTTACAAAGTCGGGGGTTGCAGTCGCCGCCGAGGGCAACACGGGGTCACGGCACGACCCGTCTGACGCTCGCCGCCCGAGCGTGGCGCCTCGCAGCCTCGAGTGCGCTCGTCGCTTCCGCCTCGCTCGCGTAGATCCCCGAGAAGACAATCCAGTAGCCGGGGTGCAGGCTCGCGTACCTGGACGAATCGAGCACACCGACTGCGGTGAGGCCCTTCGCTCGTGCGGCCCGGGCTCGCTTGAGCGCAGGAGCGCGTCCTCCGGTCTGGGGCAACGAGGCGATCGCGATCGTCCATCCGTCCTCGCCCACCGGCCATTCGGCGACGCCCGACGGGCTCTCGGGCGCCTCGCCGTTCGCGGGCTTCGGTGCCTGGGCGAAGCCGCCGATGGCCGTCTCGATCGTCGCGCCCCCGCCGTCGTTCCCTGTTGCGGCAATCGCCCCGATCGCGGCTATCAGTGCGGCGGCGCCGGCGACGGCCGAGCGTCGTGTCCAGCTCGAGCCCCAACCCTGAGACCTCCGCACGTCCACGACCCGCGCGCCGCACTGCAGGCAGTACTCCTGCCGTGTCGCGAGTGGCTCTCGGCACCGCGGGCAGGTCGTCATCCGACAGCGTCCGACCCGGATGAACGGCCGTCGTGCGCGGTGCCTCCGAGCACGCGGCCGCAGCTGGCGCAGAAGCGCGCGCCGAGGAGGATCGGCGCACCGCAGATGCACACCGCGCCGCCGCCGCCGCGGCGGATACGGGCCGTGCCGTCGAGCAGCGAGTCGATCTGCTGCACTCGTGCCTCGATCGCGACGAGCTCGGCGCAGCGCTCCACGACGAGGCCTGCGTTGAACCGGTCACGCTTGTACATCTCGAGCGCGAGGCCGCCGAGATCGCGCAGGCGCTCCTCGCGGACCTCGAGAAGCACCTTTCGCTCTCGTTTGAGCTCACGCGAAGGCGGGACGTTGTAGCTGCCGGGCAAGATCGGCGTGGTCGGAGGCTGCTCGGCCATCGCCGCCACGTTAGAGCTGGAGGACGACGAGACGCTCTTCGGTCATCTCGCGAACCGCGTACGCCGGCCCCTCGCGCGTGTTGCCGGAATCCTTCACACCCCCGTACGGCATCTGGTCGGCGCGGAAGGTCGGCGCCTCGTTGACCGTCACGCCGCCGAACTCGAGCGCGGACGCGGCGCGCAGCGCGTCCTTCACGTCGCTCGTGAAGATGCCGGCCTGGAGGCCGTAACGCGTCCCGTTCGCGAGTGCGATCGCCTCGTCGAGCGACTCGAAGGGCGTCACGGTGCAGAGCGGCCCGAACACCTCCTCGCACGAGACCTTGGCATCGGCCGGAGCGTCCGCGACGACCGTCGGCCGAAGAAGATCGCCGTCGAGCGTCCCACCCGTCAGTACGGTCGCACCCCGCGACGTCGCCTCGCCGATCCACTCGAGCACGCGGTCGCGCTCGTCCGGCGCGATGAGCGGCCCGACATCCGTCGCGTCGTCCGCCGGGTCGCCGACGACCAATGCGTCGACGCGCGGCAGGAAGGACTCGAGGAACGCGTCGTACGCAGATGCTTGAACGTAGATCCGCTGGACCGAGATGCAGCTCTGGCCGGCGAAGGAGAACGCATTGGCCGCGAGGCGTGTCGCAGCATCGTCGAGGTCGGCATCCGCGGCGACGATCACCGGCGTCGCGTTGCCGAGCTCGAGGTTCACGCGCTTGCGCGCTGCGCGCTCTCGCAGCTTCCAACCGACCCCGGCGGACCCGGTGAACGTGATCAGCGTGACGCGCTCGTCCTCGACGAGGACGTCTCCGATCTCGGCCGCCGACCCGCAGACGACGTTGAGCCACCCACCCGGCAACCCGGCTTCCGTCTCGAGCTCCGCGAGCAGGAGCGCGGAGAGCGGCGTTTGCGACGCGGGCTTGAGGACGACCGCGCAGCCGGCGGCGAGTGCGGGTGCGACCTTGTGGGCGACGAGGTTGAAGGGGAAGTTGAACGGCGAGATCGCGCCGACGACCCCGATCGGGACGCGGAGCGTCATCGCGACCTTCCCGGCGCCGGCCGGCGATGCATCCATCGGCACGACCTCGCCCGCGAGCTTGCGCGCCTCGACGCCAGCCATCGTGAACGTCGACGTCGCCCGGGCGACCTCGACTCGCGCGGCCTTCATGGGCTTGCCGGCCTCGGACGAGATGGTGCGTGCGATCTCCTCGGCCCGCTCCTCGACGAGTCGTGCCGTGCGATCGAGGATGGCAGCACGCTCGTGCGCCGGGAGCGGTGCCCGCATGGCGCGCTCCGATGCGTCGACTGCTCGACGCGCCTCGTCGGCGCCGCCTCGCGCGACGCGTCCCACGGCGGAGCCGTCGAACGGCGAGCGCACCTCGAGCCAGTCGCCCGTCTCGATCCATTCGCCGTCGATCAGGAGCTTGCGCTCGGTCGCCGTCGTCGCCACGCAGAGAGTGTAGTTGTGCGCAATCGGCGTCCTTGCGGCTCGTTCTATGCTCTGTGGGATGGCTGACACCGCCTACGTCGTCGACGCCGTCCGCTCGCCGATCGGTCGGCGCAACGGCTCGCTCTCCGACATCCGTGCGGACGAGCTCGCCGCACAGGTCCTGAACGGCCTCGTCGGGCGCGTGGACCTCGATCCGGGCGAGATCGAGGATGTCCAGATGGGGTGCGTCACCCAGGTGGGCGAGCAGGCTCTGAACGTCGGGCGCGGGGCCGTTCTCGTCGCCGGCTGGCCGGAGACTGTCTGCGCAACGACCGTGGATCGCCAGTGCGGCTCGTCATTGCAGGCTGCGTTCAACGGAGCGTCCACCATCCAGGCAGGTCATCTCGACCTCGTCGTGGCGGCCGGCGTCGAGCACATGACCCGTGTGCCGATGGGTTCGAATCTGGGCGATCTGGGCTGGGGCGCCGTGAACGAGAAGATCGGCGAGCGCTGGCCGATCGTCCCGCAGGGGATCTCGGCCGAGGTGATCGCGGAGGAGTGGGGACTCGATCGCGAGTCGCTGGACGCGTACTCGCTCGAGTCGCACCGCCGTGCGGTCGCGGCGATCGACGACGGGAAGTTCGACGACGAGATCGTTCCCGTCGAGGTCGGCGCGGGAGGCGCCGTCGTGCTGTTCGCCGTGGACGAGACGCCGCGACGCGACACCTCGCTCGAGAAGCTCGCGTCACTGCAGCCGGCGTTCAAGAGCGACGGCGTCGTGACCGCCGGGAACTCGAGCTCCATCGTCGACGGATCGGCTGCGATGTTGCTCGCGGGCGAGGCGGCGGTCGCGAGGCACGGCCTCGAGCCGCGAGCGCGCTTCGTCTCGTTCGGGCTGTCCGGCGTGGATCCGTATCGGATGCTCCACGGCAATCCCGAGGCGTGCGCCCGTGCTCTCGAGAAGGCCGGCCTCGGCTGGGACGACATCTCCGTCATCGAGGTCAACGAGGCCTTCGCGTCGGTCGTCCTCCAGTTCCTCGCGGATACGGGCCTCCACGGCCGCTGGGAGGCGGGCGACGTGAACCCGAACGGAGGCGGCATCTCGCTCGGCCATCCGCTCGGGGCGACCGGTGCACGCATCGCCGCGACGCTGCTGAACGAACTCGACCGGCGCGAGGCCCGCTACGGCATCGCGACCATGTGCATCGGTCAGGGCCAGGCGATCGCAGGCGTTCTCGAGCGGCTCTAGGTCTCGACGATTATCAGTTCTCCTGATCGATCAGGGGATTCTATCGACTGGTGCTGATCGTCATGACGGGCGAAAATAGGGTCATGTTCGCTCTCATCCTCATTCCGCTCGTCGCACTCGTGGTGCTGGCGATCTACCTCTACGGCGCGGATTCCCGCATCGACGAGGTCGCTCGCCGTCGCGGCCTCAACGTCTGAGACACGCGAACCGCGACCCGGCGGGCGTCGCTAGGATCGCCCGCGTGGCGGCTCCGGAGATCAGGCGTGTCGGCGTCGTCGGGCTCGGCGCGATGGGTGCCGGGATCGCCCAGTTGGCGATGCAGGCGGGCTACGAGACGGTTGGCCGCGAGGTCACGGATCAGCTCGGCACGAAGGCCCGCGACCGCATAGCGCACTTCCTGCAGCGCAAGGTCGACAAGGAGCAGATGACCGCCGCGGAGCGCGAGTCCGCGCTGGGCTCCCTGGCGCTCACGACCGACCTCGCCGACCTCGCCGACTGCGACCTCGTCATCGAGGCGATCGTCGAGGACCTCGGGCCGAAGCTGGAGCTCTTCGCGGAGCTCGAGCGCATCGCCCGGCCGGATGCGATCCTCGCGACGAACACGTCCGCGCTGTCCGTGACGGAGATCGCGGCCGCCACAGCGAGTCCCGAACGTGTCGTCGGCATGCACTTCTTCAACCCGGCTCCGCTCATGCCCCTCGTCGAGATCGTCCGCGCCGAACTCTCGTCCGACGATGCCGTCGAGGCCGCGTACGCGGTGGGCGAGAGACTCGGCAAACGGCCGATCCGCTGCCATGACACACCGGGATTCGTCGTCAACCGAGTCCTCATCCCGCTGCTGAACGACTGCCTCCGCGTGCTCGACGAGGCCCGCGTCTCGCCGGAGGATCTCGACACGGCGATGACGGCGGGAGCGGGATGGCCGATGGGGCCGTGCACGCTCGTCGACCTCGTCGGGATCGACGTGCACGTGCACGCGTCGGAGGCGCTGTACGACAAGCTCCGCGAGCCGCGGATGGCTCCTCCACCACGCATCGTCGCCATGAAGAACGCGGGCCTCCTCGGACGGAAGTCGGGGCGAGGCTTCTACAGCTACGACTGATGCCGCGCGCCGCTCACGGGTTCACCGCGAGCAGGATGAAGGCGCCGAAGATCACGAGATGGAGCCCGCCCTCCTGGAGCGTTGCGCGGCCCGGGAGGATCGTGAGGGCGCCGACGCCGGCCGTGAGGACGAGGAGCGTGATCTGCGTCGTGTTCAGCCCGAGAACGAGTGAGCCGTCGAGCCAGATCGAGGCGAGCGCGACAGCCGGGATCGTGAGGCCGATGCTCGCGACCGCTGAGCCGTAGGCAAGGTTGAAGCTCGTCTGCAGGCGATCCCGCCGTGCATTTCGATAGGCCGCGAGCGTCTCCGGCAGGAGCACGAGCAGGGCGATCGCGACGCCGACGGCCGACTGCGGCGCACCCACGGCATCGATCGCGTCCTCGATCGCCGGCGACTCGACCTTGGCCAGGCCGATAACGGCGACGAGGGAGACCAGGAGCGCCCCGAGGCTGACGAGCGCCTTCCGATCGGACGGTGGCGCCGCGTGGACCTCGTTCGCTCCGGGCTCGAGATCGGGCGGGACGAAGAAGTCGCGATGTCGCACGGTCTGCACGAACACGAAGAGCGCATACGTCGTCACCGACGCGACACCGGCGAACGCGAGCTGAGCGGCCGAGAACGTCGCGCCGGGCGAGCTCGTGGTGAACGTCGGCAGGACGAGACACAGGGTCGCGAGCGTGACGACGGTGGCGAACGCAGTCGCCGTCCCCTCGGCGTTGAAGGTCGCGATGCGCCGCCGGAGCGTCGCGACGACGAGGCAGAAGCCGACGACACCGTTGCACGTGATCATCGCCGCGGCGAAGACAGTGTCGCGGGCAAGCGTGTCCGTCTCGGAGCCGCCCGACGCCATGAGCGTGACGATGAGGCCGACCTCGATCACCGTCACGGCGACGGCGAGCACGAGCGACCCGAGCGGCTCGCCGACCCGATGGGCGACGACTTCGGCGTGGTGCACCGACGCTAGGACGGCACCGGCGAGGAAGGCGGCGACGATCGCGAGCACGACGTCGCCGGGCTTGCGTCCCCACGTGACCGCCAGCGCCACGAGCGCGATGCCCGGCACGACGAGTGTCCACGGCAGCGATCCGAGCACCTTCGACATCGCCGCGGAATCTACGGTTCGCGCCAGAACCGTGGCTCCGCTAACACTCTCCTTACAGCCAACTCATCCGGGTCACACTCCGGGTGCCGATACTTGGTCGGAGCCATGCGGAAGCTCGTCCTCCTCCTGTGCCTTGTCTGCGCCCTCGTCGCGGGAGGCTCCGGCGCGTGGGCGGGTGAGCCGACCGGCGGCACGCTGTCCGTCGAACGGGGGAGAGGCACCGTGATGATCGACCTCCGCGGCTCCGTGCTCGGGCGGCTCAACACGGGAACGCTTCGGGTCACCGACCAGACCCCGAACGACCGCTATACGGCGCTCGTCGTCGGACGGAAGCTGACGCAGGAGCGGATCGGGCCGCGCACGGTGCTGTATCGCGGCCAGGGCCTGCGCTATCGCATGCTCGGAGGCGGGTACAAGATCGTCGCCCGCGGCTCGGGCATCACTTTGTCCGCCGTGGGGAAAGGTGTCGTCATGCTCGACGGCGACCCTCGTTTTCCGGGTGACGACGTCGGCGTCTACTCGAGCACGCCCGGGGTGGACTGCAGCGCCGAGCCGCTGACGTGCACGCCGCTGCCGACAGAGCCCGAGCGGTTCACGCTCGAGCCACCTCCGGCCGAGCCGAGCCCGAGGCGCGGTCCGTGACGAACCCCACCATGATCCTCGTCGTCGAGGACGAGACCTCGATTGCGACGTTCGTCGCGGCGTACCTGCGGAACGCCGGCTACGGGGTAAAGACCGCAGCCACGGCACAGGCAGCGCTGATCCAGCTCGCGAGCGATGCCCCAGGTCTCGTCATCCTCGACCTGAACTTGCCGGACGGCGACGGCGTTGAGCTCTGCCGCCGCATCCGCAAGACCTCGGACATCCCGATCCTCATGCTCACGGCACGCGACGAGGACATCGACAAGATCATCGGGCTCGAGGTCGGCGCGGACGACTACATGACGAAGCCGTTCAACCCGCGCGAGCTCGTCGCGCGGGTGAAGAGCATCCTCCGGCGTGCCGCCCCCGAGCGCCGGAAGAGCGAGTCCGAGGAGCTCCAGCACGGAGACCTCACGATCAATGCGGGGAAGCGCGAGGTGCACGTCGGCGACGAGGAGATCCGTCTCGCGCCGAAGGAGTTCGACCTCCTCTGGGAGCTCCTCGATCATCGCGGGATCGTGCTCACGCGCGACCAGCTGCTCGAGCGCGTGTGGGGCTACACGTTCGCGGGAGACACGCGGACGGTCGACGTGCACGTCCGTCAGATCCGCCGCAAGCTGGGCGATGCATCACCGATCGTCACCGTGTGGGGCGTGGGGTACAAGGTCGCCTCGGATCGCACGGCGGCGACCATCTAGCGGGTTACCCTGAGTCACATGCTCGGGACGCTCCGGTTCCGCCTGACGGCGCTGTTCCTTGCGGTCGTGCTCGTCTTCGGGCTCGCCTCGATCGCTCTCGCGGTGCGGTTGTTCCAGGACGTCACGCGCAAGCAGTCGGTTCAGGAGCTGCGGCGCGAGGCGACCGGGCTCGCGGCGCTCTACGCGGAGTCTGCGCTCCGCTCGTCGGACGAGGGTGCGAAGGCACCGGAGTTCGCTGCGGCGAAGCTCGAGCTCGCGACCGGGGACGAGCTGTACTACGTCGGCGCATCCTTGTTCCCGGGTCAGCGCTTCGGGCTCACGCGTCTCCCGCGGAGCGCACTCGGGGGCGCGCAGCTCGACAGGGACCGGCAGGTGATCGTGACCTTCACACCGCCGGATGACTCGCGGCGGCTGATCGCAGCGGCGCAGCCGGTTCAGCTCGTTCGTGGGACGGAGCCGTTCGGCTGGCTGGTCGTCGCCAAGCCGGAGGCCGAGCTGCGCGAGCAGTGGCTCACGCTGTTCGGGCGCCTCGCGCTCGCACTCGCCGTCGGGATCGCCCTCGGCGGCGTTCTCTTCCTCTGGCTCTCGCGACGTCTCACAGAGCCGGTGCGCGTGCTGACCCGCGCGACCGAGGACGTCGCCGCAGGCCGCTACGACGTCCAGATCCCCGAGGCGAAGGGAAACGACGAGATCGCGCTCCTCAGCCAGCGCTTCCGCGGGATGGTGGAGAAGCTCGCCGAGGCGGAACGACTGAAGCGGTCGTTCCTCATGTCCGTGTCGCACGAGCTCCGGACCCCCCTGACCGCTATCCGCGGGCACGTCGAGGCGCTCCGCGAGGGGATCGTCTCGGAGCCCGAGCAGGTCGTGGCGTCGCTCGACATCGTCGCGGCGGAGACGGACCGGCTCGAGCGCCTCGTCGGCGACGTCCTCGACCTCGCGAAGCTCCAGGCGCACCGGTTCACGGTTCGACGGGAGGAAGTCGATTTGGAGCGCGTCCTCGATCAGGCGTACGGGGCGTTCGCCGAGGAAGCCCGGCGTCGGGAGATCGACTACCGCCTCTCCGGCACCGGCGAGGCGCCGGTCATCGTCTCGGACGGCGACCGCGTCCTCCAGGTCATCACGAACCTGCTCTCGAACGC